>JAYVEZ010000364.1:0-7678 GCA_043773645.1 Cytophagales bacterium | reverse complement strand
AAGGATAATCTGCCCGATGAATAAAAATCCGACCATGAGGACAGCCGAAATGATGGTGGCCGTTTCTGCGTGGATGCGCCCTTCACGCTGACGTATTTGAATGATCACAGGGATGGCCCCTAATATATCAATAACGGAAAACAGAATCAGGGTAACTGAAAAAATCTCTTTATAGTCCATACCTCAATGCCAATGGCCCGCAAAGTTAAATAAATTCAACTCAGCAGGCGATGGTCTGGAAAGTTGATACGGAGTAAGGTGGTCAGAAATAAAGAATGCCAGCGTTGGGCTGGCATGCTCTTGTTTTGTAGCGACGGTTAGAAAAATATCTGGTATTGCAGAACGACCTGGCCCCTGCGATCGGTGCGGACGATGTCTGTTCCTTGCTGCTCATACACGGGGCGACTCTGGTAATCCAGCGTGATTTTGCTCGTGTGACCTTTGATGAGCCAGTTCACGCCCACATCATATACATTCATCTGTTTGTCAAGCCGGTCCAACTTGGCGCTTTGAAGGATTGCATACGGCATCAGGGATCCATTGCCTTCGCCAAGTACATCCTTGCTCATCAGGTATCCGACCTGGGCATAAATTTGTTGTCCAGTTCCAAACATCGGGAATGCATTTCCTGTTGAGCCGGCAGGATATGGGCCCGTAACCGAGGTGCCGGGGTTCATGGCATTGTTGTACCTCAGGTATCCCGGGCCATAGTCAGTATTGAAGTACCCCAGGTATGCGTTCAGGGCAGTTCCCTTCTCTTTGTTCAGCGGGGCGTCATAGAATAATGCCAAGGACCATAAGTTCATGTTGTGAAAGGTGTTTGTGACACCATCCCCTGTCCAAAGGGCATTTCCCTGAGTGATGAAGCCCCCTTCGATATTGAATACTTTCTTCTTGCCAAGGTATGCTCCCGTCATGTAAGGTGTTACGTGCGATTCTTTGTCGAAGAAATTCCACATGAAAAATCCCTGGTATTGTTTGTGATGACCAATTTGGGCGAACGTTGCGTTGGGACTGTTCACGACTGTAATGGGGGTCGCGATGGTGCCATTGGTGGTGATGGGAAACGGATCACTCAATACCAAGCGATAGTCGAATTTACCAAGCTGGCCGCGGGCATAGATGCTCAGCTTCCGAGAGAACTCATCCGTTTGGTCGACCGTGGCTTGGGCAAAAACAGGGACGTCCATGCTCATGATGGTGCCGATGCTCGGCTGGCTGAAACGTGACAAGCCGTTGGCGATGGTGAGGCCGCCCCCGAGAATAAGTTTCTCGTTCGTTTTGGAAAATTTATATTCAGCGAGTGCATCGTGAAAGAAGACTTCCAACTTGCGGTTACCTGCATTTTGTGTCTGGAAATTGAAATTATTCTGGCCAAACTGGAAGTAGAAAAAGACGTGATCGGTAAGCTGACCGTATAATTGCAACCTTGTACGGCGTAGGCCAATGTCAAATGTCTGTGACGCTGGTTCTCCCAAAACCTGCGTGCCAGGGTTGCTGTCATTAAATCGAAACCATATCTGGTTGAGGAATGTAGCCTTAAGGTAATGACTCCCTGACTCATTCAGCTTCAGGCGAAGTTCATCGATTTCCTTGGGTGGCTCTGGCTTTGGTTGATCCTGGGCGATGGCAACGCTGACTTGTAGGGCAATGACGGCTGCAAAAAATATTTTTTTCATAATGGATATGGTATTAAAAAAAGGCCGGTGGTTTGCCGGCCCTTGTTATTATCATCCGACGGTCTGCCCGACGCGGTTTTTTAATATTTCGACAAAATCCTCTGCGAACTTCTCAAGGAATTCTATTTCATGTGGATCCAGAAGGTCCATTTTCTTGTAGAATAGAAGTCTGTTTCGGTGACTCTCGATGTGCATTTCTTCGCGATTTTCCAGGAAGCGAACCATGTGCTCGCTGAAGAATTTCCGTACGGCAGGCTCCGCCTGGCCACGCAGGTAATAGCGCTTGGAAAAATCCGGGAACTCGGCAAAGTCAATGTCCTTGCCACCAACAAGTTCAGATACCTTTGTTCCAAAGCTCTCAGGCTCCAAAGCAAAGTCAGGTATCACCAGATCGGTTTCTGATAAATTGACGAGCGTGATGTGGGTCTCAGACTGAGCCTGCAATGCTCCCTGGATGAGGGTTACATCAACGACTTCAATTTTGGCCAGGTCTGTGTACTTTGTTAAGATATTTTGTTCAAACATCTTGTTTCCAATATTGATGGGGAAGCCTTTGTACTTCCCACTCACCCTGGCCTGCTGTGGATTGAAGTCGTAATCATTGGATTCTCCGAATTTGCGCAAAGCAATTTGACGCGGAGTAAGGCGTATCTCGATCTTCGTCTGACTGGTGGGCGAAAATTTGCGTGCCGCCAGCGGGTGTTTCGAGAAGAACTGGAAGTGTTCAAATCCCAGGACAGATACAGTTCCTCCATCATGTTGATATTCTTCTTCAAAGTGATGGAGTTGTTCCATAAATGTGTGGTCCACAATGCGAGCCTCGGCGAAGTTGAGCGTTACCCTCTTTCCGGGTTTAATCCTTGCAAACATCTTTTTGAATCCGATAAGATTGGAAAAGATAGCGGCATCTCTTATGGAAATATTGTATTCCGTTTCGTTTTCGAGAAAATCATAACGCGCCTTGAACAAACTCCTCATCGGTGCGCCGTTCAGAATATGGAAGATGAACTTGGCGAGAATCCCGGAAGCAATACCTACCAGCAAATCGGTGGCTACGGTTACGATGATGGTGACCACAAAAATCACGAGTTGCTCGGCACCGATCTTATAGGTCTTGAAAAATTCATTGGGTGAAGCCAGCCGATACCCTACGGCGATCAGCAAGGCCGCCAGCGCCGAGTTCGGAATCATCTCAATGACTGGTATGAACAGGAGCATGGCGATCAGAAGGAAGAGTCCGTGAAAAAAGTTGGCCCATCGTGTACGGCCACCAAAGTTTACGTTCGCAGAACTACGTGCCACTTCTGAGATCATGGGTAATCCACCGAGAAGACCGGAAAGTGCATTGCCTGCGCCCACAGCAACCAAATCTTTATTAGGATTTGAAACGCGTTTCCACGGATCCAGTCCATCAATTGCTTTCACCGTGAGCAACGACTCCAGGCTGTTGACAAACAAGAACATGAAAACAAATTTCCAGAATATTGGACTGCCGATGGCCGAAAAGTCGGCATTGAAACCAACGCTCGCCCAGAAGTCACCAATCTTTACCAAATCAAATGCAGGTTCGGTGTGTTTGAAGTCCATCAAAATAGCCATGGGTATGGTCACGACCAGAACCACCAGGGGTGCGGGAATGAGTTTAAATATTTTTGCCTTGAGCAGGGGCATCCCAAAAATGATGATCAAACTCACGATCCCCACAAGCACTACGCGCGGATCGGCATTGGAAATAGAATGAGGAATCCTTTCATACAATTCAATGGGCTCAAGACCTTTTAGGGTAGCCGGGTCAATGCCGAGCAACACATGTACTTGCTTTGAAAAGATGATGATACCAATGGCTGCCAGCATACCATGTACTGCGGAATGCGGGAAGAAGTCACTGAGTGACCCGAATTTCAAAAGACCAAATACAACCTGAATGGCTGCGGCAACCACGATTACCCCCAGGGCGAGGTGCCAACCGGTATCTCCACCTCCAAGTTCTGTTACGGCTCCGGCGCAAATTGTGATCAGGCCGGCAGCAGGACCTTTGATGGTAAGCCTTGAGCCTGCCAAAAGGCTAACGAACATACCTCCAATCATGGCGGTGAGTACACCCATGGCCGGTGGAAACTGGCTGGCTTTGGCGATGCCCAAGCTCAAAGGCAGGGCAAGCAGGAATACGAGGAAGCCGGAAACGGCGTCTACGCGCCAATTTTCTTTTAGGCCCGCAAGCCCGTCTTTTGGAATTTCGAGTGTTTTCATAATTAAATCGTTTAGAGAATCATCAGGGGTTTAGGTCACTATTCAACGGAGCCAATTTTGATAAATGGGTGGTCGCTGCTTGTGGCGGTAATCTCTTGCTATTGCTTCTTCGCCCTCACCAACTGAAGCACACCGTTTACGAATGTGAGCGGATGCGGCGGGTTGCCAGGAACAAATAGGTCAACTGTGTATTTATCCAGAAAACTTCGATCAAGTGCCTTGCTGCCTGCGAAGATTCCACCGCTGATAGCATCTGAACCAGCCAGGATAATAATTTTTGGAGAAGGGACGGCATCATAGCAAATCTGAAGTGGGCCGGCCATATTTTCTGAAATCGGTCCGGAGATTACGACACCGTCACAATGACGGGGCGAAGCAAGAAACTCAATTCCAAATCTTCCCATATCAAAATTGGGGTTACCGCAGGCATTTAACTCCTGCTCGTCAGCATTTGATCCGGCGGCTGAAACTTCTCTCAATTTCAGGGATCGGCCAAAAAGGGAGCGGATTTCAGCCCGCACCTTCGCCTCGTCCAATAGGATTGGTGCGGTATCACCTTCTTTCACAATCAATCTTTCCCGCACGTTGGTTGAGATCTTGTAGTCCGTGGTGAATTTGATTTTGTTGGGAAAGGCAAACTCACACTCTCCACACATCACACACTTACCCATGTCGATGCTTACCGGAGATTGGTCAATCGCTCCGGTGGGGCATAGGGCCGCCAATACACCCTCGTCTACTTTTTCCGCACTGATTTCAGGCCTTCCTTTAAAAGGCCCTGGCAACTGTGGTTTGGTTACATCCGGGATAAACTGTTTCCCCAGTTGTCGCAGAATTTTTAAGTCTTCAAGGATCATATCCGTCGGGATTTAAAGTTCTATTATAATTTATTTAGGCAATACCTGTATTGCTTCATTGATAATTCGAATCAGGAAATCCGGACTCATCACGCCAAACACCAGCACAATACCAACCAATATCAGTGGCGGAAGCGATTCAATCGGATGCACCCGCTCTACCACCTTGGCGTTTGGATTCTCAATAAAAATCAAGGTGAAGAATTTCCGGACAATGGCATAGACGAAAAAGCAGAGCAGGAACATCACCACAAAAACAATCCACCACTTTCCGGAGATCATCAGGGATTTGAACAAAAGAAATTCTGTCATGAATAAGCCAGAAGGAGGCATGGCGACAATCGCGAGCAACCCTGCCAGCAAGGCAATGCTGCCCACCGGACTGATCTTGAAATAGTTGCCACATGCTTCCTCAATCTTGCTTTGGAATGTTCGATGGACCTGCCCGATCTGGAAGAATAGCCCTGCTTTAGCAAAGGCATGCAGGGTAAGGTGGAGGATGGCAACCAGGTATCCGGTTACACCCGTTGAAAACGCAATCAAAATCAGGCCCGCGTGTTCCATACTGGAATAGGCCAGGATCCGCTTATAGTTGTTTGTCTTGAGAATGAATACGGCCGCCAGGAAAAGACTTAATACTCCAGTAATCAATAACACATTGTTCATCCAAGCCAGGATGCTGGTGTGTGCATAAATCTGGTAGAAGCGGTAGATCGCCATAAAGCCAACACTCATGAGAGGCCCGGAGAACATGGCGCCGATCGGAGAGGGGGAACTGTCTTTTGCATCAATGTCAATGGTGAAGAGGGGCACGATGCCCATTTTCACGCTGAAGCCTGTGAGCACGAATATAAAGGAGGTCTTGATCCAGCCGATGTTCATGTCAGGAGCTACGCTCACCAATTCACTGATGTAGTTCGGAGTGTTGTGCGCGGCGATACTCAGGAACATGATCCCGGCAAACCCGAGTGTTACCCCAATGGAACTTACGAACAGATATTTCCAGGTGGCTTCCAATGAGAGCTTATCGCGGTCATGGTAAATCAGGGCCGCCCCACTGAGGGTGGAGGCCTCCAGAAATGCCCACAGCATCCCAATGTGTGTGGATAGAAACACGCCGGTGATGGCTGTGACGAATACCACAAAGGAAGCATTGTGAATGGCAATAACACTGGATGCCTGGTTTCGCTTTTGTGCATACACAATGTAGTGGATGGCAGAAAAGAAGCTGATGATCAGGGTGACGAATAAAAAGATGACACCCAGTGCATCGGCTTTGAAAAAGACTCCTTCGGGGTTTTCAAAACTGCCCGACTCATTCATGGAAAGTGCCGCTAGGAATCCCAGAAAGATGAAGACCATTCCATGACTGATGATGGGCTTTTGAAAAGCAAGAATGGTGACAATGGCTATCCCGGCAACGATGAAGTAAGTCGTAACCATATCAGGAGTCTTTCAGGTCTTTAAGTTGGTCTACATCCAGTGAACTGAATGTTTCAAGGCGGTTGATAAAGAGACCGAGGATCAGCACCGAAGAAAACACATCCAGCAACACGGCGAGGTTTACGGTCAATGGCATTTCATTGCCAATGGCCAGAGAAAGCAGAAAGATCCCGTTTTCGATCGTGAGATACCCCATCATGTGGGTGAAGACTTGCTTGTGAACAATGATCAGGTAGAGCCCTGTGAAGATGGCGGCAATGGCGCCCATAAAATATTTTACCTGAATCTGATCATCATGAAGGAGGTAGGAGACCAGAAAGCTCATGAAGAAAATGATGGATACCACTGTCAACGACACAAAGCCAGGCACCACCAGGGCCACCGGCCGGTCTCCATTCTTGCGGATGAGCAGCCGGTGAATGAAATAGGGCAATACGATCACCTTAACAATGAGTGTCTCCAACAAGATCAGGAGCAGATGAATGGCGTCAATGTTTTTCAGTTCGATGTAAGTGATAAAGAAAAGCATGAGTCCCTGAAGCGCGATCAGGATGTTGTAGGTCCTCATCCTTTCGGCGATGGAAAGGTAGATGAGTGTAATTCCAAATGAGATGATGAGGAGGCTGATCATAAGAGCTTGTTGGTTATGATGAGCGCCACCAGAAATGCGATCGCGGCGATGGAAGACAGGGTGAGGATAAATTGGGGGTTCTTCTCCATTTTGAACCTGGCGCGGAATGACTCCAGCAACCCAACCACCACAGCAAATACGAGAATGACAAGAATAAATATCAAGGCACGTACCGGCAGCGCTTGGTGCTCGGGCAAAATGAAATTGGCAATGAGTGCCCCATAAATACCAAACTTAAATGCATTGGCCAGTTGGGTGAGTCCCAGGTCGAAACCGCTGTTGTCGAGCAGGATCACTTCGTGAATCATGGTCAACTCGAGGTGCGTCTTAGGGTCATCAACGGGCAGACGGCTGTTTTCAATCATTGCTATCTGCACCAACACGTAGGCAGCCAACACAGAAAGTACCAGTGAACTCCCCGTAGTAAGGTGCCAATGGGAATAGATCTCAAAGAATGAATCGTAACCCGCCATCAAGGAGAAAGTTCCGAAAAGAATGATAAAGGCAGGCTCGGCCAATAAGGAGTACAGGGCTTCGCGGTTGGAGCCCATCCCTTCAAATCCGCTACCGGCATCCAGGCCATTGAGAATCAGGAAAAATTTTCCCAAGCCGAACAGATAAATAAAGACGATGAGGTCTCCCTGGAAAGAGATGAGCCCTTCGGCGTTTCCAAAGGGGATGAAGAAAACTCCGAACAGCACCGAAGAGAAATAAATGACCGGAGCAATTTGAAAAATGATGCTGGTGGTATGGCTGTACACATTCCCTTTTCGCAGCAACCTAAAAATATCGAACATCGGTTGCCACAGGCCTGGTCC
>JAYVEZ010000363.1:0-7609 GCA_043773645.1 Cytophagales bacterium | reverse complement strand
TTTGCCCCCTCCAAGCAGCCCGAGCTTTGGACACTGGAAGTCCTGAGAAAGGTCACGGATGTATTGGCTCCGAACGGAGTTTGGGTAACCTATTGTGCCAAAGGCCAGCTCAAACGGGATCTTAAACTTCTTGGATTAAAGACCGAGACCTTGCAAGGGCCTCCGGGTAAGAAAGAGATGGTCCGTGCTTTAAGGTAAGTCGGTAAAATTCAACGTCCGTTCTGGTGTCAGGCATGCATCCAATTTAACATCCAGCGGACCCGCATCCGACACCTGATCGACAGCTTCAAAAAATGACAACCCTATTTTCTTACAATCAGGTTGGCATTTATTGAGGAACCGGTCGTAGTAACCTTTGCCGTATCCAACCCGGTGCCCTGATTGATCAACCGCAACGAGCGGCACCAGCACCATGTCAATTTTTTCAACAGGGGTTGGCACACCTTGCTGGGGCTCCTGGATACCCAAGTTGTTGGTGCGCAATTGATGCAGGCCTTCGAAATATAAATTTTCCATTTCGCCATCGTCGGCAATCCGGGGAAGGGAAATCCTGATGTGAGGAAATTCCCTGCGAATGCGATCGAGAATCATCCACGTATCCGGCTCATTGTTTTTTTGAATCGGCAGGTAGGTATGTACCACATGTACGAATGAAAGGTCAACTGACGAGAAGAAACGATTGTACAGTTGGATGTTGAAAAGGGAGCATGCTTCGGCTGTCAGACCTTTTCTTTTGGCCAAATAGCGCGCGCGCAGCTCTTGCTTATTCATACGTTAGCACATTGAAACTGAAATCAAAAGGGTCCAATGCATCGAGAAGCTTGTTGATGAATGCAGGATCTTGTTGATAGAAATTAAGGAAGTTGTCGGTGCGCTCTTGGAGTCCTCCATTGGGGAACAAGTGATCTTTCACGTCTCCGATTTGCCTGAGCCGATCTTCGTGGAGTCGTTTTTCAGCCCGCATCATCTTTTTCTCAATTTTTTCCAATGCCGCCTGCATGCGCGTGCTTTCTGCTTTGGCCATAGGCCCCAGTGTTGCGTCGATGGAAGCGCAGCGCTCCTGAATTTCTGCGAGCATCTTTTCAAGCGTTTTCATGGCAGGGCCCAGCGAGAGATCGTGGGTAGAGTTCTTCGCCACCCAATGGTTAAACAGGTAATTCTTTTCCTCAAAGAAATCCTGGACATCAAGTCCTGTCCTGGCAAGTTTACGCGATATCGGCGGGTCCAGGATTAATGCAAAGTTGCGGGGCATCAGGATCGGAAAAGGTATGGCGAAATGGCTGAACATGCTCTTTAACTCGAGCCAGTAGACAAGTTCTGCCGGACCACCTACGTATGCCAGGTTCGGCAAGATCATTTCCTGATAAAGCGGCCGGAGGATGACGTTCGGACTAAACAATTCGGGGTGTTCCTGAATCTTTTTTTCAACCTCCTTTTTCGAAAACTTCAGGTTGGTATCAACGACTGAAAATTCATCGCCTTTCTTTTCAATCCGGCTGCGCAATGATTTGTCGAGGTAGAAAAAATTAATCTCGCGCGGATTTACTTGTGGATGATGTCCGCTGGCTTTGAGTTGATCATTGGTTTCCGATACGAGTTTATTCGGGGTGCCGATGAACAGATCATCATGGATGACGTTTTGAAACAAGTGCTTCAGGGCAGGGTCGTTGGCATCCACCACCACCAGTCCCTCATGGCCGAACAGTGTGTTCACGTATTGACGGACGGCATCGCTGAGGAGGGGATTCTTTAGATAAGCTTCTTTGAATAAGGAGACATCCCCAGGAAGTTGTTGGAGAATGGCCTGAATCTCTTTTGTGTTGAACATTCCCACCGCGCCTTCCTGCTTTGTTTCCCAGGTATATTTCTTACCATACAAACGGAATGACTTTATCTCTTCATAGTCATGGTCTTCGGAGGCCATCCAGTAAACAGGAATAAAGTTATTTTCAGGATACCTGGCTTTTAACTTCTTACAGGCATTGATGACGGTGATGATCTTGTAAATGAAATAGAGTGGCCCTGTGAAAATATTGAGCTGATGTCCCGTGGTAACCGTAAATGAATTTTTTTTCGAAAGCGCTTGGATATTCTTAACGACCGGCTCTGAAGGATTGGGGATGTGGGCATATTGCCTGTTCAATGTCTCAACGAGGACTTTGCGCGTCGCAACCGGAAAGGAATTTGACTTGTCCTTGATCTGGGCTCCAAAGTTTTCGAGGGTGGGAAAGCGTCCGTAGTAGGGTTGCAGTGACTCATGTCCTTCCTGATAAGAAAGAAAAAACTCGGAAAAAGCATGGGTGACCTTAAGAGGAATCTTCTGAAGACGCATACTTAACAAACGGAATGTGTTGTTAAAAACATAAGCCGAATAACGGTAATTTTAGCATAAAGTTGGAGTTCACCCAACGGACACTTCCCCGGTCAAATCAAATTCGGTGGCACTATTAATCTTAATGGAGGCAAAATCGCCCAACCGCAGGTAGTTTTTGGAGGTAATGATTACTTCATTGTCGACTTCCGGTGAATCGTATTCCGTGCGCCCGATGAAGTTTCCGCCCTCTTTTCTGTCGACCAACACTTTGAAGATATTTCCGACCTTCTGTTGATTCAGTTCAAGAGAAATTCCTTGCTGCAATTCCATGATGGCATCCACCCGCTCCTGTTTAATCACGGGTGGAACATCATCTTCCATGGAGTGAGAATGCGTGTTTTCTTCATGTGAATAGGAGAAAACGCCGAGCCGATCAAAGCGGGATCGCTCAACGAAAGTCAACATCTCCTGAAAGTCTTCTTCCGTTTCACCCGGGTGCCCCGCGATCAGGGTAGTACGAATGGCGATTCCCGGAACTTTCTCGCGAATGGTTTGTAATAGTTGTTCTGTTTTTTCCCGTGTAGTGCCCCGGCGCATGAGGTTCAGGATTCGGGTAGAGCCGTGCTGAAGCGGTATGTCGAGGTACTTGCAGATGTTGGATCGCTCGGCCATGACGTTCAACACGTCCATCGGAAATCCTGCCGGGAATGCATAGTGAAGTCGTATCCATTCGATGCCCTCCACATCAGATAGTCTGCTTAACAGTTCTGAGAGGTTTCTTTTCTTGTACAGATCAAGACCGTAGTAAGTAGAATCCTGCGCAATGAGGAGCAATTCTTTGACTCCATTCTTAGCAAGGTTGTGGGCTTCCAGCACAAGTTCCTCGATGGGTCTGGATATATGATTTCCCCGCATGAGCGGGATGGCACAAAAGGAACAGGGGCGGTCGCAGCCTTCTGAAATTTTCAGGTAAGCATAGTGATTTGGATTGGTGAGGATGCGCTCGCCCACCAATTCATGTTTATAGTTTGCATTGAGCTGTTTCAGCAAGCGCGATAAGTCGCGGGTTCCAAACCATGCGTCAACCAGCGGAATCTCTTTTTCAAGATCATCTTTATATCGTTGTGAAAGACAGCCGGTGACATATACTTTTTCTACGAGGCCTTCTTCTTTGGCATCAACGTAACGCAGGATGGTATCGATCGATTCCTGCTTGGCATTGTCGATGAAGCCGCAGGTATTGATAACGACTACATTGGCGTCATCCTTCTTTGACTCATGCACCGCATCAATGTTATTGCCCCTGAGTTGGGTGAGCAGCACTTCCGAATCCACCAGGTTCTTGGAGCACCCCAGCGTAACAATATTTACTTTTGTTTTCTTATTCCCTTTGGCGCGCACGGTACGATATTTGAGGATGCAAAAATAAGTGGTTTGAGGGCTGAACCTCTATATTTGAAAATAAATTCCCATTCGTGAGATTTTTGTTAGTCGGTATCCTGTTTCTGCTGCTTTCAGCCTGCCTTTCCGAGCCGGATTGCATCATCACCGCTACCAACAATGTCAAGATTTCGCTCAAGAAAATCACCAGTGACTCGGTCAATTTTGTCAAATTCACGTCCATTTCCATTTCTGGGGCTGATTCTGTTATCAATTCGATGAAGGATTCGGTATCATTTCTCAACCTCCCCGTCAATCCACGCACAGGCGAGACCACTTTTAAATTCCAGTACAAGAAAAAAGTGAATGCGGTCAATATTATCAAGACCGACTCTGTGACGCTTTCTTATGTAACGCAGACCATTATCATCAGTCCTTCGTGCGGAGGTTTTGTTTACTACACGAACCTAGCCGTGATCTCAACATCCTTTGCCACCATTCCTAAAGTAAAATTCAATCAATTATCCACCAGTGCTACCGTACATACGAATCTTGAAATTAAGCTATAGCCTCTTGCTCTGCATGCTTGTCTACGGCGCGGCAGCTCAACTGGTGCCGCCACCCACGGCGACGCAGGAGGAGCAAGAGCCGGATACGCTTCAAGAAGCAAAGCCTGACAGCCTCAGGATAAAATTCTACCCCCGCTCCATTCGCTTTGGCACTGATTTGATCAGTCTTATAAAAAGTCAAACGGTGAGTACCTATACCGGATGGGAATTGAATGCGGATATCGACTTTGGCAAATACTTTCTGGCCGTAGACTATGGAAGTTGGGGCAGAACCTATGAACTTCGGAATGGGGGAGACTATCAAAACAGTGGGACCTATTGGCGGGCCGGGATGGATGCCAATCTTTTGAGAAAGGATCCTGACAAAAACCTGGTCTTTTTGGGATTTCGGTATGGTCAATCCTCTTTTTCGGAATCGAGCAATGTGCTTACCTCAGATCCTTTTTTTGGGGACATTCAGAAACATGTCAGCAATCCAACGGTGACAGCAAGCTGGGGTGAACTCACGGGTGGTCTCCGGGTCAAAATATGGAAGGAATTTTGGATGGGGTATACAGCCCGAATGAAATTTGCGCCTGGTGTCAAGGGAGATGGAGAATTGAAAACCTATGACATCCCTGGATATGGCAGAAATGGAATTGGATTTTACTGGGGTTTCAACTATCAGGTATTTTGGAGAATTCCATTCACGAAACAAAAGAAACCGGTGCCGGCCCCCATACCGAAATGAGAAAGAATTCAGATTTTCCTGAATAATGAATCTACAAATTCAGTCTTATTGAATACCTGTAAGTCGTCCACTTTCTCTCCGACACCAATGTACTTTACAGGAATCATAAATGCATCAGAGATTCCTATGACAACCCCGCCCTTTGCGGTGCCATCGAGTTTTGTGACGGCCAGTGCTGTTACTTCCGTGGATTTTGTGAACTCCCTGGCTTGCACCATTGCATTTTGTCCAGTGCTGCCGTCCAGCACCAGAAGCACTTCATGGGGCCCCTCCGGGACTATTTTCTGGATGGCACGCTTTATTTTTGAAAGCTCCGCCATGAGGTTGACCTTGGTGTGAAGCCTCCCTGCGGTATCAACAATCACAACATCGGCGTTTTGTTGAATGCCGAATTGAACTGCCTCAAATGCTACCGCGGATGGGTCCGTGTTCATCCCCTTGGCGACGACGGGAACATCCACGCGCTGTCCCCAAAGCTTGAGTTGATCGACCGCTGCGGCGCGGAAGGTATCCCCGGCTCCCAAGACCACTTGCTTTCCATTCTTCTTAAATTGGGCCGCAAGCTTGCCAATGGTTGTGGTCTTGCCGACTCCATTGACACCTACGACCATGATGATGTACGGCTTGATGCCGGCAGGTGTATCAAAATTGCTTAGGTCCTCGCTCTTGTTTTCGGACAGCAATCCGGCAATCTCTTCCTTTAAGATTTTGTCGAGTTCATCGGTGCCGAGATATTTATCTCTCGCTACCCTGGTTTGAATGCGGGCAATAATTTTTAAGGTGGTGTCTATTCCTACATCTGATCCCACGAGAATTTCCTCCAGGTTATCGAGAACTTCATCGTCGACCTGTGACTTGCCTATAATGGCCTTGCTTAGTTTGCCAAAGAAGCTCTCCTTGGATTTCTCGAGCCCCTTGTTGAGGGACTCTTTCTTCTCCTTGGAAAAAAAATTACCGAACAGCGACATAAATATTTCTATCGAAATGGCCGAAGGGCCGGACGAAATGGATCAAACAAAAAAGTCCCTGTGCGGGACTTTATTAAAATCTGATTGAAGTGATTAGTTCTTCTTTGCCAATGTTTCCTTCACCAACTCAGCGGGCACAATTTCTTCCCTGAAAGTATAAGCTCCGGTTTTTTCAGATTTGATCGCCCGGATCACCTTTGCGAAGTTCTTACCGTCAGCTTTCTTTAACGATGCAACTACTTTCTTTGCCATGGTTATTTAATTTCTTTGTGTAACGTATATTTCTTCAGGAGCGGATTGTACTTCTTCAGTTCGACACGTTCCGTTGTGTTTTTGCGGTTCTTGGTGGTGATGTAACGGCTCATGCCCGGTTGTCCGGTTGCCTTGTGCTCGGTGCACTCCAAAATTACCTGAATGCGATTGCCTCTTTTTGCCATTGTCTTCTCTGTTTAAAATCAGTTTGCCAATATTCCTTTTTCGCGAGCCTCTTTCAACACGGCGGTAATGCCTTTCATGTTGATGGTTTTGATCGCCTTCGTAGAAAGTTTTAAGGTAATCCACTTCCCCTCTTCAGGAATGAAAAAGCGCTTGGTTTGAAGATTCGGGTAGAACCTTCTCTTGCTTTTATTATTGGCGTGAGAAACTTTGTTTCCTACTTGTGGACGCTTTCCGGTGATTTCGCAAACCCTTGCCATAACTTATTGATTTTTAAGCCTTTCCTTAAAAAGGACTGCAAATATCGGCATAAGCAGCCCAATTATCCAAGTTCAATGCAAAATAATGAACACCCACCTTTGGCCGACCCCACCATGGGCGCAATTGCAGTTATTTGATTTAAAAATTGGCTTGGCCTGGACAGTTGGGAATCGAGCCTAAAATCCATGAATGGAAAGTCCATTGGGCACCCAGGAGCTAACAGGCAGGGATTCTGACTCTTGATCCGTACTGACACTGAGTCAAAAATACCCTTTAGTTGGTATTCTCTCCTGTTATAAAGCAGGTGACCTTTAAGAAAAAAACCCTTTGGAATACACTTGCAAAAATTCTGCCCGCGGCGAGTCGACGATGATCCGTCTGGACGACTACAGTTTCATCATTCGCCGCGGCTCCCGGGAGGAGGTAATCTCCTATGCCAGCATTATGACTGTGAGGATGGACAAGTCAATTGATCATACTTACAAGGTGCACCTTTGTCCGGATGGGCATGATCCGATTGTCATTACCAGTCATTCAATGAGTCAAGGGATTGGAGAAGACAGTGGCCGTGAGTATGCCCTTTTTGTCAGGGTTTTGCACCACCACCTGAAGGAAAAGAGCCAGGCCGCTTTCACTTCTGGAGGCAATTTCAACCGGATTTGGCAATGGGCTGTGGCCATGGCCGCCATTTCCCTTATGATTTCTCTGGGAGCCGAGTACGGTGGCTTCAGTTTGATGAATGTCTACGCCCAGGCGTTGATATTGACCACATTAACGATTTTGATGCTTTTCGCATTTAAAGTTAATAAGTTGCCCAAAACGTACTCCCCCACCAACATTCCCCTTCAATACCTCCCTTGACATTTGCAGATAACTATGTAGACCGTCTATTTTTATCACTTATGAAAGGTGGTAAGAGGGTCAAGGTTGTGCTGGTGGATGACCATCGCAT
>JAYVEZ010000362.1:0-3957 GCA_043773645.1 Cytophagales bacterium | reverse complement strand
ATCTGTGGTAATCTGTGCAATCTGTGGCTACTTTTTTTACTCCTTATTTCAGACTCTTCAAATTTTCTTCCAGCGACTTAATTTTCAACTCAGCATCCGCCTTTTTCTTCCGCTCTGTTTCAATCACCTGAGGAGGAGCGCTGTTGACAAATTTTTCATTGGAGAGTTTCTTGTCTACGGAGATGAGAAATCCCTTCAGGTACTCAAGTTCTTTTGCAATGGACTCCTTTTCCTTGCCTGCGTCGGTCTTGCCGGCCAGGGGCACAAAGAATTCTGTGGTCCCCAATAGAAATCCTGCACCCTGCTCGCTTGGTTTTTCATTGAAGATAATGTCATTCACGTTGGCGAGTTTTTTCGTGACAGCAACCAGTGATGCGTCAAGGATGGATGGATCGCCTTTTACATGAAGGGTCAAAGACTCCTTGGGAGATAGTCCCTTGGCATTCCTGAGATTTCTTACTTCTCCCACGACGCCGAACGCCACCTGTGCCTGATTCAACAAAGCACCATCAAATCCCTTTTCCATTGGCCATGCCGCCATAACAATGCAATCCTTTTCTTTTCGCTCGTAGAATTCATGCCATAATTCCTCGGTAATGAAAGGCATGAACGGATGAAGTAATCTTAAGACGTTTTCAAAATGATGTACCGTTTTACGGTAGGTCTCTCCATCGATCGGTTTCCCAAATTCAGGTTTGATGATTTCCAGGTACCAGGCGCAAAAATCATCCCACACTAGTTTGTATACTGCCAGCAAGGCATCTGAAATTCTGAACTTTGAAAAGTGATCGTTCAGTTCTTCCAGTGACTGGTTAAAGCGCGACTCAAACCACGCAATGGCAACTTTGTTTTCAATGGGCGCCGCTTTGTCTTCTACTTCCCAACCTTTTACCAGCCTGAAGGCATTCCAGATTTTGTTGGCAAAGTTTCTTCCCTGCTCACAAAGCTTTTCGTCAAAAGGCAAATCATTCCCTGCGGGTGAACTAAACAGCATCCCCGTGCGCACGCCATCGGCTCCGTAACGAGCGATCAAATCCAATGGGTCGGGTGAGTTCCCCAGCGACTTCGACATTTTCCGTCCTTGCTTGTCTCGTACGATACCGGTGAGATACACATCCTCAAATGGCTTCTTATCCATGTATTCATATCCGGAAATGATCATGCGGGCCACCCAAAAGAACAGAATTTCAGGAGCAGTGACCAGCACCTGGGTTGGATAGAAGTAGTTGAGGTCCTTGTTTTTAGAAGCAATTATTTTTCCCGTCTTCTTATCAAAGCACTCATCATTGAATCCATCGAATACGGCCGTGGGCCATAGCCAAGATGAGGCCCAGGTATCCAGCACATCCGAATCTTGTTGCAGTTCGCCCGCGGTCAGCGGCCTTCCCGCCTTTTGAGTTGCCAGAACGACGGCTTCCTCCAGGGTTTCTGCCACGACAAAATCGTTCTCGCCTTTTCCAAAATAGTATGCCGGTATCCGGTGGCCCCACCACAGCTGACGGGAAATACACCAGTCACGGACATTCTCCATCCAGTGTCGATAGGTATTCTTGAATTTGGCTGGATGCAATTTGATTTCATCTTCTTCCACAGCGAGGTAAGCCCTGCGGGAAATCTCCTTCATTTTCACAAACCACTGAAGCGAAAGTTTGGGCTCCACCACGCTGTTGGTTCGTTCTGACCGTCCGATGCGTGTGACAAATTCTTCTTCTTTGACCAGGTGGTCTGCATCGCGCAGGTCTTTGATGATGGCTTTTCGAACGGCAAAGCGATCCATGCCCACGTATTGCGGAAGCTCACACTTCTCATTCAAAGTGCCATCGTCGTTGATCGTATCAATGACGGGAAGTTTGTGTCGCAATCCGATTTCGTAGTCGTTGACGTCGTGGGCGGGTGTCACTTTGAGACAACCGGTACCAAATGCCTTGTCAACATAATCATCGGCAATGATGGGTATCTCCCGGTTGATGAAAGGCACCAATACTTTTTTACCCAAAAGATGCTTGTATCGTTCGTCCGTGGGATTGACAGCAATGGCGACATCGCCCATAATCGTTTCTGGTCGTTGGGTGGCGATGGTGACCCATTCGCCAGGCAGATCCTTTATTTTATAGCGGACAGAGTACAGAATGGATTTCTCTCCATCTTCTTTATAAAGAACTTCCTCATTGGAAAGCGCCGTCTTCGCTTCGCAATCCCAGTTGATCATCCGGAGTCCACGGTAGATGTAGCCTTTCTTGTGAAGGTCAGCGAATACACGGATGACGGCTTTGTAATAATCAGGATCCATGGTGAAGCTGGTACGGTCCCAGTCGCAAGAGGCCCCTAATTTCCTAAGCTGTTCCAGGATGATGCCGCCATATTTTTCTTTCCATTCCCAGGCGTATTTCAGGAATTCATCGCGGGTAAGGTCCGATTTCTTGATCCCTCGTTCGCGGAGCATCGCCACCACGCGTGCCTCTGTGGCGATGGAGGCATGGTCTGTGCCCGGCACCCAGCAAGCCTCTTTGCCTTGCATGCGGGCCTTTCTCACCAAGATATCCTGGATGGTATTGTTCAGCATGTGGCCCATGTGCAGCACTCCGGTCACGTTGGGCGGTGGGATCACGATGCAAAAGGGCTCCTTGCCGGGATTGGGTTCTGCATGAAAAAACCCCTGTGCCAGCCAATGGGCATACCATTTATCTTCTACTTCAGCTGGATTATACTTGGTGGACAATGACATGTTATTGCGATAAAAAGGATGGCAAAAATAAGGAAAGGGGAGGAATAGTAGGTAAAAAGGATGGGTGATGTTGAGGACTAAATGCGCGGGAGGATTAGCCTACCAATGGAGGGTTCAACTTTTGGATTTAGGTTGACCAGTTTGGCAGTTGAAAAATACATTTAACACGGAGGTCACAGAGTCAATGCGGCACAGAGAAACCACAGAGGAATACGAGGTAACTTATTCTCTGTTTCTCTCCGTGGATCTTCTCAGTGGTAAAAGCGTCGTTTTCCAAATATTCACATTCTTATTCTCCAGGTTGCAGGATATAAATTATTGATTCGATTTTGCAAAACGTTGACCCACCCGAGCCCCAGTCCTTCGTATTCAATCAAAGCGAATCCCAGTGGTTGAGACGCAATGTTCAATGTCTCTTTTCTGAGATAAGCAAGTGCTTGTTCTCGGCTCACTTGAATATGGGGAAAATTGTCCTTCTGCAGCTTGATCGACAAAGCCAATGCATGGTCGGGAACAAATTTGTTTTTGGTGATTTCCAAAATGGCCGTGCCGGCGATCACCACATGCAAGTTGTTGAGGGCCACCTGAAATTCTTCTCGCTTACCCAAGGGAATCATGCGCACGGTTTCGTGATGTTGGAAGAGACACTGTGAATCCGGGTCAAGGATCCAGCTCGATATGTCCTTGGTCTGAGTTCGATTGGGATATTTTAGTGTGTCCTTGGACTTGTGGGGACGAGGTATACCACTTGCTTTCCTTAATACGGAAAGAAAGAAGCCCTCTCCCTTTACATGGTGTGGGAAGCATTGGTATCCCACGCAACGTTCCTTTTCAATCTCCTCAATGCCCCATTCTTTCTTCAGCGATAGTGGCAATGAGTCCGCTTCGTAGGTTGAACGAATCCAGGCCACATTGTCAATGTTTTCATTTTCGTTATAGGTGCAGGTTGAATAAATCAGAACACCCCCGGGCTTCAGGCACAACCATATATCGTTCAGGATTCTTCTTTGTCTGAGGGAACACAATTCCATATTCTTTGGAGACCATTGATTCATTGCCTCCGGTTCCTTCCTGAACAATCCCTCGCCTGAGCACGGTGCGTCGATGATGATCAGGTCAAAAAAATCCGGCATGCGTTGAAAGTCTTCGGGATCGTTGTTGGTAACGATCACATTGTCATGTCCCCATTTCTGAATATTCTCGGAAAGAATCGAAGCTCGGCTGCGAATCAC
>JAYVEZ010000361.1:0-13314 GCA_043773645.1 Cytophagales bacterium | reverse complement strand
CAGACAACCGTCATACAAAGTGATGGGAAAATTATTATCGGAGGAGATTTCACTACCTATAACGGTACCGCTAGAAACAGAATTGCAAGGATCAATGCCGATGGTACCCTGGACGGAACCTTTGACCCCGGAACCGGAGCTAACGTTTCTATCTTTACAACCGCGATACAAGGCGACGGAAAGATCATCATTGGATCCGGAAATTTGACCTATAATGGCACTGCAATAAAAGGTATTGCCCGAATAAATGTCAATGGTACCCTGGATGGAACCTTTAATGCCGGAACGGCAATTCTCGGTACTGTCGCTAAAATTGCCATTCAATCCGATGGAAAAGTAATTGCTGTTGGCGGTTTCACGAAGCAAATTGTTCGTCTTAACCCGGATGGAAGCGTAGATGGGACCTTTGATCCTGGTACAGGATCTACATTAAATCAAATAAATACAGTCGTCACCCAAAGTGATGGAAAGATCATTATTGGTGGAAACTTCCCCAATTATAATGGCACCGCTATATGGGGAATTGCGCGTCTTAATACTAATGGAAGCCTGGACGGAACTTTTAACGCTGGAAACGGTCTTAGTGCAGGTGGTAGTGTCTCGACAATCGGCATACAAAGTGATGGGAAAATTATCATCGGCGGAAGCTTTATCTCTTACGGCGGTACAGCAAGAGGTCGAATTGCTCGTCTCAATACTGATGCAACCCTAGACTTGACTTTTGACCCAGGCACCGGAGCTAACAATGATCCGTGGTCAGTGCCGATACAAGCCGATGGAAAAATTATTATCGGGGGTTTTTTTACATCTTATAACGGTACTGCAAGAGGCCCAATTACCCGTCTCAACTCCAATGGAAGTCTGGATTTAACTTTTAATCCAGGAACTGGCGCTAACAATAGTGTCTATGCAAGCGCCATGCAAAGTGATGGTAAAATTATTATCGGAGGGGTATTTACCGTCTATAATGGTGTTTCAAGAAGCCGCATTGCCCGCATTAATGGAGATGGAAGTGTGGACTTGACATTTAACCCCGGAACGGGAGCGAATGCCGATGTCAATACAATTGCGCTGCAAAGTGATGGTAAAATTATTATTGCGGGGAGTTTTACTTCATACAATGGAACCAGTAGAAATAACATCGCCCGGATCAATACTGACGGAACACTGGATGCAAGCTTTAATCCGGGAACTGGCTCTAACAATGCTGTCACTGTAAGCGCCATGCAAAGTGATGGTAAAACTATTATCGGGGGTTACTTTAGCTCCTATAACGGCACAACTAGGAATAGTTTAGCACGCATTAATTCTGACGGAACCCTCGATATGACTTTTGACCCCGGAGCAGGACCTAACAACTCCTTCATAGGGACGTGTTCAATTCAAAGCGATGGAAAAATTATAATCGGGGGAGATTTCACTTCTTATAACGGAACAGGTATAAGTAAAATTGCCCGCATCAATACTAATGGTACCCTGGATGGAACGTTTAACCCCGGAACGGGAGCCAACTTTGATATCAGAACGACCGCAATACAAACCAATGGAAAGATCATCATCGGAGGAAATTTTTCTTCCTTCAATGGTACAGCAATAAACAGAATCGCCCGGATCAATACCGATGGAACGCTGGACGGGACATTCAATCCTGGAACTGGTTCCAATGGTTCTATAATGACAACAGTCTTACAAAGCGACGGGAAAGTTATTATCGGCGGGCAGTTTTCTTCTTATAATGGTACAACAAGAAACAATTTTGCCCGTCTCAATACCGATGGAAGCTTGGATCCAATTTTTGACCCAGGAACGGGTCTCAATAACCCTCTTCCCTACACAACTGCCATACAGAATGATGGTAAAATCGTTATCGGGGGCGACTTCACATCTTACAAAGGAACAGGTAGAAATAGAATTGCCAGGATAGTGGGCATTCAACAAAATCAAACCATCACCTTCTCCGCCCTCTCCACTCAAACCTTTAACGTCGCTCCTTTCCAACTAACAGCTACTGCTTCTTCGGGCCTACCGGTCACCTACGTGAGCAGTGATCCCACAATAGCCAGCATACGGGGCAATGTACTGACTGTAGAAGGCGCAGGCACCTGTACGATCACAGCCAAACAATCAGGTGATGTTACCTACAACCCCGCCCCGGATGTGCCACAAACACTTACCGTGAACAAGGGCGGTCAGAGTATCACCTTGGCCAATACCGGTTTGCCGCGCCTTACAACCGACGGAGCGTTTTACCCCCATGCCTTCGCTACATCCGGATTTCCGGTCAGTCTTTCCTCTTCAAACACCGCAGTCGCAACCGTAAGTGGAAACCAGATCACACCGGTCGGAGCGGGAACGACTACCATCACCCTCTCTCAGGCGGGTGATAATAACTATCTCTCGACTTCCACTACCACTTTGCTGACCATTAATAATCCGAGCCAGTCACCAATGAAATTCACGATCCAGGGTGGAGCCCCGGTGAGTGAGTTAAACGTACCGTTGGGGAGTATCGAAGTGGATGGAAGCGGCAAGATTTACGTTCCGAATCCAAGTCTCCATCAGGTTATCATTCTCAATCCGGATGGCACCGTCAACAAGACCATCGGATCCTTTGGCGTAAATGATGGTGATTTGAATGCACCTTCCGATGTAGCCGTTGATGCAAGTGGCAACATCTACGTCGTAAGCGTGGGCAACAACCGCATTGAAGTCTATACACCGTCCGGGACATTCTTAAGAAAATTTGGTAGCCGTGGTGGCGCCTCCGGAAGGTTAAATAACCCAAACAGCATCGTCATCGATGGAAGCGGCAAAGTCTTTGTAACTGAGCGATCCAACGGCAGGGTTTCAGTATTTAATACTACCGGAACATTTCTTTATTCCTTCGGTACGTCCGGGTCAGGCAATGGCCAGACAAGTGTTTCACGAGGTGTCGACATTGATGCCAGCGGCAACGTCTACGTAGTGGATCCCGGCAACAGTCGCGTGGTTGTGTTTGACAGCAATGGAAATTTTCTGCGCAACATCGGCACCAGCGGTAGTGGCAACGGACAGTTTACCGTACCGAAATATGTCAAGCTGGATCCCAGCGGCAACATCTATGTGACCGATGATGGCAATGCACGTGTTCAGGTATTTGACAATGCCGGAAACTTCTTGTCAAGCGTGCCATGGCCAGGAGGTGCAACGGGGGCATCCGGGATCGCTCAGGATGTCAGTGGAAATTTTTATGTATCCAATTATGGCACCAATGAACTGCTGAAATTTTCAAGCGGAGGTACATTGCTACAAACGCTTTTCCCGATCCCACAAACCAACTTGCAACTGTTCCAGCCGCAGGGTGTGGCGTTTGATGCCTCACACAATGTATATGTGACATCGGACAAACGGGTAAAAGTATTTTCAAGTACCGGTTCGTACCTCCGCACCATCGGAGCACCGGGTACAGGTGATGGGCAATTCAATGGCTTGATGGGTAAAGTTTTTGTGGATGGAACCGGCAATACCTATGTGGCTGATGCAGGAAATAGCAGGGTACAAATATTTGATAACACAGGTGCCTTTGTTCGGAAAGTTGGTGTGGGAACTTTATCCAGTCCTTTGGGAGTAACCGTCGATGGAGCGGGTAAAATCTATGTTGCAGACCAAGTCACCAGAAACATTCAGGTCTTCCAAAACAATGGCACGCCTGTAGTCACCTTCGGAAGTTCCGGATCGGCCACAGGACAATTCCTGACCATCGGTGGAGTGGCATTGGATGGCCTTGGATACATTTATGTGGCGGATGCAGGCAACAACAGGATTCAGGTATTCACCAATGGAGGAACATTCTTAAGAACTTTTGGCTCCGTTGGGGGCGGGAATGGACAGTTCCGGTTTCCTATGGATGTTAAACTGGATGCTGCCGGGAACATCTATGTTGCAGACCGCGACAATCACCGTATCCAGGTGTTTCAGAACGATGGAACATTTCTTTACCAGGTGGGCAGCCTGGGCTACGGCGCCGGCGCCGGTAACGGACACTTCTACCAACCCGTTAGTCTGGATGTCGATGCGGCTGGCAAAGCCCTTGTCGTGGCCGACCAGCTCAACAACCTCGTGCAAGGATTTGGTGCTCCTGAAATTAACGTCAAGCAAACCAGTTCAATCGCCACCGGGGGCACTTTTGATTTCGGAAACGTCAATATGCTGGCGAACTCAGGTGCCATTTCTTTCACCATCGAGAATACTGGAGGCGCGATTCTTAACCTGACAGGAACACCCAAGGTTTCGGTGACAGGAACCAATGCATCAGATTTTGTGGTCAATACTACCTCTACCACAACACCCGTAGCCGCGGGAGCAAATACCACTTTCACGATTACATTCACACCCTCTGCATCTGCAGCGCGAACGGCACAGATCACCATCGCCAATGATGACTTTGATGAAGCGTCCTATGTGATCAACCTCCAGGGTACGGGTGTCAAAGTGAACCAAACGATTACTTTCAATACGTTGGCTGCAAAAGCTTTTGGTGATGCCAATTTCAATCTCCCCGCAACGGCCAGTTCTTCGCTTGCCGTGACGTATGCCAGCAGCAACACGGCCGTGGCTACCATCTCGGGAAACATAGTGACTGTAGTCGGCGTGGGTACAAGCACCATCACCGCCAGCCAGGCCGGCAATATAAACTACAATGCAGCTGCAGATGTCACACAGATACTGACTGTCAACAAGGCGAATCAAACCATCACATTCAATCCTCTTACGGCCAAGATATTTGGTGATGCGAATTTCAATCTCACCGCTATTGCCAGTTCGACGCTGGCGGTTACCTATGTCAGCAGCAACACAGCCGTGGCAATCGTTTCCGGAAACACGGTGACCATTGTCGGAGGTGGTACGACTACCATCACTGCCAGCCAGGCAGGAAATGGAAACTTCAATGCGGCCTCGGATGTTCCACAAACACTGACCGTCAACAAGGCCAGTCAATCCATCACATTTGGTCCTCTTACTGCCAAAGTGTTCGGTGATGCAAATTTTAACTTGAGCGCTACCGCCAGTTCAACGCTCGCAATAACGTATGCCAGCGGCAACACAGCTGTGGCAACGGTCTCAGGGAATACCGTGACGATTGTTGGCGGGGGTACGACTACGATAACAGCAAGTCAGGCAGGAAATGTCAACTACAATGCTGCCACGGATGTTCCGCAAATATTGACTGTTAATAAAGCCGCCCAATCAATCACGTTCAATGCACTCACCACAAAATCCTTTGGTGATCCAAACTTTAATTTGGGTGCGACCGCTTCATCCAGTCTGACTGTTTCGTACGCTAGTTCCAATACCTCCGTAGCTACCATATCCGGAAGCACAGTTACAATCGTGGGTGTCGGATCCTCTGTAATTACTGCAAGCCAGGCAGGCAATTCAAATTATCTGGCCGCCACGGATGCGCCTCAAACACTCAACGTCACAATAGGTAATCAAACCATCACATTTAATGCACTCTCACCGGCCTCGGTCGGTGATTCTCCCATCACCTTGGTCGCAACGTCTTCGTCAGGTCTTACGGTTTCCTATTCCAGCAATAACACTTCGGTGGCGACGGTATCGGGTAACAACCTCACCATCGTCGGGCAGGGCAATGCCACCATCACCGCGAGTCAGGCGGGAAATGCAAACTACAATGCAGCCACTTCCGTGGATCAGGTGATCTCCGTCAAGCAGGGACAGACCATTACGTTTGGCGCATTGGCCGCCAAAAATTTTGGTGATGCGGCATTCAATCTTTCGGCAACTGCCAGTTCATCGCTTGCCGTAACCTATTCCAGCAGCAACACATCGGTGGCTACGGTTTCAGGTAACACCGTCACCCTTGTCGGCGCGGGAAGTTCAGTCATCACCGCCAGTCAATCAGGTAACGGCACGTTCAATGCCGCATCGAATGTCGCGCAGACACTGACGGTGAACAAGGCCGCCCAGACCATCACCTTCGCCGCCCTCACGACAAAAACTTTGGGCGATGCTCCCTTCAACATCAGCGGGACTTCATCTTCAAGTTTTGCCGTTCAATTTACGGCAACACCTGCCGGAAGGGTAACGATTGCCGGCAACCAGGTCACGATCACAGGTGCCGGAAGCGTCACGATCCAGGCAAACCAGGCCGGAAACGCGAACTTCCTTGCCGCAACCGCTGTGTCACAAACGTTCTGTATCAATCCGGTCAAGCCTGCCATTACACTTTCAGGCTCAAATACAGAGGCTCCTCTTCTTACTTCCAGCAGTTCATCGGGCAACATCTGGTTCCTGAATGGAACGGCCATTCCAAATGCCACCAACCCGACCCTCACGATATCCGGCGCAGGGGCTTACACAGTCCAGATAAAAGTTGACAATTGTACCAGCACGATGTCTGACCAGCAAGCCATCATCGTCACAGGAGATCTGGCAAATACCACTGCAACTGCAAAGGAGTTCACACTATACCCAAACCCCGCCACAACGCACGTAGACATTCGCGGATTAAAGGGCGAAGTGGGAGTCGCACAGTTCATTGATCTCACGGGTCGGAGTATTCAGGTTAACCTGGAAAAAAGAGATGAGGTATACCGCGCCAGTGTCCTGGGGTTGTCGGATGGCATTTACCTGCTTCGTATTCAGGATGCCAACTCGGTTCATCAGGTTAAGTTCGTAAAGAAATAATCTCCCTTCACCATAACTCATTTGAAAATGAAATCAACTATAAAAATCCAGCCCGTTACCTGGTTTCTGTATCTGGTCATATTGATCATTGCGATGATCCAACTTTCCTCCTGCGGTGGCAAAGGTGGTGACCCAACGCCCACGACACCCTCCGCCCAGGATGCAGCCAAAGCATTGCTGGTGGGTACCTGGAAACTTCAGGGCGTGATGGTGGATGGGGTCGATAAGACTTCAGTGTACGCTGGCTTTGGCATTTCCTTTACCAACACCGCGTATTCTACCACCAACGGAGGTGCTGCATGGCCTGCTACCGGCACGTGGTCTTTTGCAAACACCGATGGCACCGCCATCAAGAGAGACGATGGATTGGTCATTCAAATCGTTCCAACACAAACTTCATTGATCATGACTTTTGCATGGTCGAAGACTACCCTGGGCGGCGGAAGGGTTGAGTCGGTGAGTGGTCAGAATGTGTTTACGATGGCGAAGTAGAAGCAATTAAGCCTCAGGTCGGTGTTTGTCACCGACCTTCACCTCAATCCAATTTGAAACATCGTCGATGTCATCTTGTCATTTGCTCTGTTTGATGCTGAGCCAACGGCGGTTGGTGAAAACACCAAACCGCAGGCTAATCTGCAAACCCCAGCAGGGCGTTCTGTTTGTAGAAAAATGAATGACGAATAATAGCAAAGCTCCGGAGGAGCGACCTGTTCGTCCTGTGCAGTTCGCAGCGGCACGCGTTACAAACGCGCGCCAACGTTAACAATCTGTCGCAACATTGGAGCTAAGATTCAGCCTCAGGTCGGTGTTGTCACCGACCTGCACCGCGACTCCATATGAAATAATGTCATAGCAACCCTGGTCATGAAGTTGTGACATCAGCGGCGGTTGGTGAAAACACCAAACCGCAGGCAACTCTAACAGCCCCAGCGGGGGGGTCTGTTTGTAGAAAATGAATTGTTTAACAATGGCAAAGCTCCGGAGGAGCGACCTGTTCTTTAGAAAAAAGGCTCAGCGGTGGTTGGTGAAAAACACCAAACCGCAAGCAAAATGGGTGGTTTATGTGGTTCGCTCCGATACCGTTGCTGGCATAAGCGAACGCAGCTTAAAATCCATCATCCTTCTCATCCTTCTTCTTATCCTTTTTCTTGGAAGCGGCGGCGGCGTTTAATTCATAGGGCGACTCCAGGCCGAGATAATTCTTACGAAAGCGGTTGATGAAGGCAAGCGTCTCTTCATCACTGCCTGGGATAAAAACCAATTCACCAACTTTTGCTTTGGCAGCATTGGTCTTCTTGCCAATGAGGCTATTGAATGGCTCATTTGATGACTGCACCATCAGCCGGTTGTCTTCATACCCAAAGTAATACCACGATTCCGGCGAAGCCTTGAAGAATACATGGAACACCGGGGTGCCATCTTCATTTTTTCTCACCTCCATAAAACCCTCAAACGCGCCGTTGATATCGTACCGTAGAATATTGCTCATCCCGAGCGTTCCCTCGCTGTAGAATGCCTTAAATTTCTGGGACCATTTTAAGTTTGTATTGGCAAATACAAGGGGACGTGCCAAGGCCTGGAGTGTCCCCAGGGAAACATACCCTTGTAACGATCGTTGCTCATAATCTTTGACCACTTTCTCTCCCACGATGTCGGCAATCTTATAGAGCAACTCGGTCTGGTCTCCGAGTCCTTCCGGAACATTCTCGTTCTTAATCACAGCCATCAAATCTGACGCCATCATTTGGTAGGCCTGGTCAGGGAGGTTCATGTCCGTCATGATGAAAGAATTCATCTTCACATCGTTGGTCTCGAGATTCGCCGAACCAAGGGCCGAAGAAGTAAGGTTGAATTCCTTAAATCCTTTAAAGAAAGTTACAGGACCCTCAAATCGCACTTCCTGTTTTTCTTCGTTGTAAGCGAATACCTTTCCCGACAATTTCTCACCCGCTGCCTTCTGCCGGTCTTCAATTCTGAATTCACCGCTTTCCTTGTCAAAGTGAAGCGAACCGCTGGGCAGGAAGAAGTCATCATCTTCGGGAGATTTCTTGTCGAACACAAACGTGACGTAAAGGCTATTGTCGTTCGCAAAATGAAGCCCTGCCTCGGCTTTTCTTCCTTCTTCTGTTTCTGCTTGATCAAAATTCAAATACACTTCCTTTTCATCGCCACTTTGTTCAAACTTCAGCCAGGTGTTGTAATTCTTTATTTTTTTCAAATCAAGTTTGGCAAAGCCGTGCAACTGCAATGCCGGCTTGGAAGCATACATGGTCATGTCTCCCTTGTAGAATATGCGGGGTGCCAGAATGAGCTTCGCTTTTTCATCGACAGCACCATTCGCCACGGTGTGAAGGCGGGGACCTCCTTTGTGATGCTTTACTTTGGCTTCATCCGGCATGGCTTCGAGCCGAAAATTTGTCATTTTAATCGCAAACGTGTCGGAACTGGCATTAACATATTGATAGGTGGCATAGCCGGTAAATTCTTTTCTGGATACAATGTCTACGACTCCATTGGTAAGGCGGTGATAGCCGGTCAACGTGTCCAGAACGATGGTCGTGTTCTTCAGCTGATTAATCTTCGCGTTCTCCAGGATCAGGACTTCATTGTGTTCAGGGGTAATCTTCGCATCGGCCACCACGATGTAAGGAATGCCACTCACCTTAAGTTGTTGCGTTTTAATGTCATACTCTGCTTTCTCAGCATTAAAAGAAAGGGAATCAAGGTCTTTTCGGGTTGTGTAGAAATAAGAGTTTTCAATCGGCACATTGGCGTCCTTGGTCATCGTGATCTTTTGAGTGTTCAAATCCCACCGGGCCTTTGGTATGGAAGTCTTAAACTGTGCATACGGAAAGTCGATGGCAGCAACCCCCTCAATTTCAGGGCTGATTTCCGCAAAATTTTGGGCGAGGTTAAACGTGAGCCGAATGTCTTGCCCGGCGAGTGCCGGTTTATCCGGATTGGTGGTCTTCACCTGAAAGCTTGCATGGCGGGCACCAAAATCTTTTGCAGAAAAGCTCAACTCATCGGACTTCGCTTCTGAACCGCGCGTGATCAGCTTCCCGGTACCCATCACGCCCAATTTTGAAACTGTGAGTGAGCCGTCCAACTGTGCTGTTGCGTTGTATAGATTAAAAGGGTCTCTTAAATTTCTTAAGTGAAACTTATCCAGTTTAGGCTTCCAGTTCAATTCAAATTCCGACAGCGTTACTTGCGGAAACCAAACTTTACCAAATTGCTTTTCTTTGAGGTCTCCCACTTTTCCTTTGCCTATCACAGAATCAGGATAGAAGACGAAGTCATTTGACTCCACGGTCGCTGCCAGGTATTCAATCTTGCCATTGACCCTGAGTCCTTCATTGTCCAGGTTGATGCCGCCGTACACTTTCCCATCCCCTTTGAAAAGTTGGTATCCATTCTTGGGTATCCCATGGGTAAAACCGAGGGATTTATCGGACATGGTATGGAGTTTCTCCTTGAACCCCGGAAACATGCCACTCGAAATAAATGAACCTTCGAAATTAATGGAGCCTGGATCGGCATCATTGAGGCTGTCCAGTTTAAATGGCGGCACCACAAAAAAGACGGAGCGGTCGTAAGCGCCATCCAGCACCTCACTTCGATCAAAGTATATGACCCCTCCTGCAGTCGCATCCAGCCTTGGATAATTGGTGGTTTTGGTCCTGCCTGATTTATTGTCAGGCAAATTGATGTACAGTGTTCCTGATGTCTTCTTCGAGCCTGACGTAAGTCCTGCCGCCGCCGAAGCAGCTGAATCAGCACCCACCATGGAGTTATTCACACGCCGCCGAACGGTTTGACCTTTCGCGTTCTTCTCAGTCACATAGAAACGGATGGAGTCAATTTTGTTTAAGTTGATAAAAAAGCTGTCATACTTGAATGTAAAGTCCTTCCCATTGATTTCGAAATTACCTGCCGTAATTTTCCCATCGAACTTGATGTCCCGGTTTTGCAAAATCGTAATGACGCTGCTATCGGGTTTGAGGATCACATTGAGGGAATCACTGACATTCACCTGCTCTACCCCCCTTACCGTCATCCTCTGCCTCTTGAAATTTACCGTGGCATTCGCCTCCGTGTCAGTAATGGAATGAATTTTTAGATTGTCATAGTCCGTCTTTCCTTTCTTTGCATCATAGAAGTGCATGGCCTTTTCCTTGACTTGTATCATGCCCGACATCAGGTTGTAATTAATCATTCCCTTTTGCGCAAGAAATTCCATTGCATCGTTTACTTCCTCCTGTTTTTTTCCAACACTTTGCGCGAGGTCGTATGCGCTGAAGTCCCGAAATCCATTTTTCTCCGCATAGGTTACTACCATTGCCAGGGGATGAAAACTAAAGCCCAGGCCCGACAAGCGGATATAATCGTCCGGATTATAAAAATCGACGGACTCGATGACCATGGGTGATTGGCTTCCGCCACCCGCCGCAGTGATGTTCATGCTATCAGATTTCAAGTCCCATCGGATGATGTCAGCATTGAAGTCGACATTGAAATAGGAAGATGTATAGGGTGCGTCATGGAACTCCCCCTTCTCTGGCCGCAAAGAGAGTCGCTGCTTGCCGTAGTCATATCGAAATTGAAGACCAGGATGAAATATTGAATCGTTTTCCTCATACAGGTGTACAATGGTGTGTGGCGAGGTGATAACAGAATCCTGAAATTCAAAGAGCTTCGATCGCGCCATGAATTTCCGCTCCGTTGCGCCCAAAACCTCCAACCGCGAGTAGTCGCCATTGACGGAGGCACTTGAAATCCTGTGACCTGTAAGCGAGAATCCGCCAATGAATCTCATCTTATCATTGCTAAGACCCATCATGGTGACGTTGGTTTCGAATGACATAAAACGGGGATAGTTGGCGTCGACTTTGCTTTTGTGCCGCTGACTCATGAATTCAAATACACCGTCTGCCCGTGTTGGAATTTTACCAACGTATCGAAGTTTACCCTTCTCCGCTTTCACATAGGGCTTGTCCACATTGAAGTTGTACTCCTTAAATTCAAAATTGACCGAGTCGGGACTTAGTCCGGCCGGACCCCAACCAAATATTCCCCTTTCTCCCACAAAAGTGCCATCGCGCAGGGATACAGACCCTGTGGTGTTTTTCAAAAATGCTGAATCATAAGGGGTAACAAAATTGAAGGAGACACTCTCAAACTTGAGAACAGGCCCAGATAAAACTGGCTGTGGCACCGGTTGCATCAGAAATGGCAGTGTGACTGGATCAGCCTGGGCTGTATCCTTTTGGGGCCATGTATTGATGTTCGCCAGGGTGGTGTCCGGAAGTTCCTGGCTCGTTTTCAGATAAGCGAAGCTATACCCCTCGTCCTCCATAAAGAGCCGGTATGATTTTTCATAGTGCAAGGCGTGGTATTCAAAAAAATCCCGGCAATAGTGCAAGAAGGCGGCAGCCTGATCGCCATTCTCATTTGCAATTACCTGATCCACCACCTGCAGAAAGTTGGTGAACTTCTCAGCGTCAATTTTTTCATTCTCAATGGCAAATCCAATTGAACCGTAGTAGTCGGTCAGCACCGGGAATGTTCTGAATTTTTTCTTCTTCATGATCGCTGCTTGTCGCAAGATCACTTGTTGCTGATCGAGGGTAATTTTATGCCAGGCGGTGGCAAAAACGCCTCCCACCATGGAAGTCTCCGTATTCTGATTGTTCTCCAGCATGACACGCACGCTGTCCTGGAAGGCAAGTTTGTACACTTCCTTCGTCTGTGCCTGCAGCAGGGTTGCCGGAAGCAGGGCAAAAAAACAATATGAAAAGACCTTTTTCACGCAGTCAAACCTTGAAATTCGTAAAATAATTTGGATTAATCCGTTTTGACCTCCTCGTATAACGGAAAGCAATGCAAATCATTGGGGGGCAGAATCTTTTTTCAAGTCGATTTATGAAAGATGGCGGCAGCCCACTCCTCCCGATCATCCTGTTGTTTCAGGCGCAAATCGTGACGGGATGCTTCTTTCACCAAATCAGGAATATCCTTCTTATAAAATCCGCTTAGCAACAGGACGCCCTGATTCACCAGGCATTGCGAGTAGGCCTTCATCTCATCCAACAGCACATTCTTGTTAATGTTGGCGAGGATGATGTCGAAAGGTATTGGCCATGAAAAATCGCGGATCGTGCCTTGACGAATTTCAATGTTTTTACATTGATTTTTCCCGGCGTTTTCTCTCCCATTTTCAATGCTCCACTCGTCGATGTCAAAGGATTCAATTTTTTTTGCGCCGAGTTTGGACGCCATGACAGACAATATCGCCGTGCCACAGCCCGCGTCCATGACATGTTTATTCCGATGATCAATCTCCAATTGATTTTTTACCATCAGATAGGTCGTTTGATGGTGCCCCGTTCCAAACGACATTTTGGGAGTGATGATAATTTCGTATGGATATTTCTTATCGATTTTGTGAAACTCTGCCCTGATCAAACAGCGGTCATCGACGATGACTGGATCCACATTCTTCTCCCATTCTTCATTCCAGTTTTGCTTGTGCACCTTGTCTTGAAAAAAGATCAGTGGTTGCACATGCTGATATTTTATTTTGATCCTCTCCACATCCGAAAGGTTTGTTTTCCTTTCTTC
>JAYVEZ010000360.1:0-8467 GCA_043773645.1 Cytophagales bacterium | reverse complement strand
GCAAGGCATCCTTTGTTGTTTCTCTCATTGAAAGGCAAGCGCCCGCTGGTGCCGCTCACGGTTTCTTTGTTGCCGGGAGATCGCTTTCTGCTGGTATCTGGTCCCAACGCCGGTGGGAAATCGGTTTGTCTTAAAACCGTGGGCCTCATTCAATACATGCTTCAATGCGGACTGTTGGTGCCGATGGAGGAGGATTCGGTCATGGGCCTTTTCACAAAAATCCTGCTTGACATCGGCGATCAGCAATCCATCGAGAACGATTTGAGTACCTACAGTTCGCACCTGAAGAACATGGATTTTTTTATTCGTCAATCCACTGGGGAAACCCTGGTGCTGATGGATGAATTGGGTTCTGGCACGGATCCTAATTTTGGTGGAGGGATTGCCCAGGCTGTATTGGAGCAATTGGTGAAAAAGAAAGTATGGGGGTTGGCCACTACCCATTACTACAATTTGAAAGTATTTGCCAGTAATTTTCCGGGCATGCGCAATGCGGCCATGTTGTTTGATTCAGAACACCTGCTGCCATTGTTTCAACTGCAAATAGGTCAACCCGGAAGTTCCTTTGCTTTGGAGATTGCACGCAAGACTGGGCTGTCTGCAGAAACCCTGGCAGCTGCTGAGCACATCATTGGGAAGGATCTGACCGGACTTGAAACCTTGATGAAGGAAGTTGCGGAAGAGAAGCAATTGCTGACGGAAAAAGAGAAAGCAATCAACTTGAGGGAAGTGAAAGTGGAGTCTTTGCTTAAACAATATGAGACACTCCATGGTCAGCTGGAAAAGCAGAAGAAAGAAATACTGAACAAAGCCAAATCAGAAGCTTCCACCTTGTTGCAGGAGACCAACCGGGAGATAGAAAAAACAATCCGGCACATCCGTGAAAATAAAGCGGAGAAGCAAGAGACGCGGAAAGTACGCCAGGGCCTTAAAGAATTGGAGAAAAAAGTGAAGCCCGTTTCAAGTGGTGCCTTGAAGCAAGCCGAACCTGTGCTGGTGGGTAACAAGGTGAGAATGATCGGGGGTGAGGGTACTGGGACAGTCCTTTCCATTAAGGGAAAGACAGCCATTGTACAGTTTGGCGAGATGCGCTCAACGGTTAAGATGGAACGATTGATAAAGACGGAAAACATTGCAGCGGGAAAAGCTGGCCGACCTGTGGTGATAGGATTGGAGTTGCACCAGCGACAGTCTGAGTTTTATCCGGTCCTGGATATCCGGGGCAAGCGTGTAGAGGAGGTGCTGCCGTTGCTCATTCGTTTTATGGATGATTCGATTTTGCTTGGCCAATCAGAAGTGAAGATTCTTCATGGCAAAGGAGAAGGCGTTCTTCGCAAAGTTGTGCGCGAGTATTTGAAAAAGGTGAAGGGCGTTGCCGGCTTTCAGGATGAGCACGCCGACCGGGGTGGCGACGGGATGACTTTGGTGAAATTGAAATAACTGAAAAACAAAAAACCCGCACGGGGCGGGCTTTGAATTTCATGGTTGAAAATGACCTACGGAACGAGGGTAAATATCCAATTGCCCTTCACGTTGTCTACCCTTGTAAAACCTGCTCCGGAATAATTGAATGTCATCTGAAGTTGTGTATCTGTAACTGAGTAGGTAATAGGCAATGCGCCACCTGGATCATCCCTTGTAACCTGGGTTGCAAAATCCGTTCCGAAAGTAAAGTTTCCTGAAGAGGGCCAGGGACTTAGCGCGGGCCGGCCAGTGGTGCTAAAACCAAAAGTTGTCTGTCCTGCGGTGCTAGAAACCGTCAATTGAAAGCTATTATAACCAGTCTGATCCGTACCGTCCAAAGTCACCTTGGAGAATTTCCAGGTCTTTGAAAGTTTGCCCAACTGTTTATCCTGTGGAGTCTGGCCTGGACCTGATGGGGACTTACATCCTGAAAAAGTAGCGAGGGTCCCGATAAGTGCCACGGCCAAGAGTAACTTCATGCTTTTCATAGTTTCTTGATATTAAATCAAACATACTAAAATAAGGATTCTTTTGAAAAAGTGAGCCACTGATTATGTGAAATCACTCTTGTTTAATGTGGGCGCTCACCCATTAGTAACCTATTTGTAGTCCAAAAGATTGATTTTAATGGAATTTGGGGGATACTCGTTTTCAAGGTTGGAGCCGATGAAAACCAGTGATTTGGTTGTCAATGGGGCCAGATGCTTCCAGTACCAGACCACAGCCTGCTTGTCAAGATTGGTGGTTGGCTCATCGAGAAAGATCGCGGGCACGTCTGAAAAAAAAGCGAGCCCGAGTTTCAGCCGCTGTTTCATGCCTGAAGAGAAGTGACTGATTCTTTTGTTCCTGGCATTGGTAAGTTCCAGCATGTCCGCCAACTCTTCCAGGGTCTTGCCGTCCCTGATTTTCTTGAAAGCGAAATGAAATTTTAGAATCTCCTGAAGCGTAAATTCCTCAATGAGTTCCATGTAGGGAGCTGCAATGGCAAGGTCACGGTAGATATCTTCGACTGGGATATTTTTCTCATCCAGCTTGTAAGCAATTGAGCCTGCAGTCGCCGGGAGTTGTCCCCACAAGACATGAAGCAAGGTAGATTTCCCTGAGCCATTGGGCCCTGTAATGGCATAAACACCCGGCTGGAATGTGTAGTTAAAATTTCTAAAGATCCACTCGTGATTGTACCGCTTTCCCAGGTTTTCAGTCGAGAGGGTCATTCAAATGAAGTGGTGCTTGTTGAAAAGCCTTTCATGACGCCACGCTCCGAGCTGCGGATGAAGTTGATGATGTAATCCCGCTCTTCACTTGCCGGGATTTCTTTCTCTACAGCATCCAGGGCCTTGGAGTTATTCATTCCTTTCAGAAATATATACCGGTATACCTCCTGGATCTCACTGATTTTCTCAGGTGTGAATCCACGGCGGCGCAAGCCGATGCTGTTTACGCCTGCATACGTCAATGGCTCACGTGCTGCTTTGGTGAAGGGAGGCACATCTTTTCTTACCAACGATCCGCCGGATAACATCACGTGTGCTCCGATTTTTACAAATTGGTGCAAGGCACTGGCACCTCCGATGATGGCCCAATCCTCGATGATCACATGACCTGCTACTTGCACAGCATTGGCAAAGATGCAATGGTTGCCAACGATGCAATCATGTGCGATGTGCACATACGCCATGAGGAGGCAGTTCTTGCCGATAACAGTTTTATGTTTGTCCAGCGTACCACGACTGATGGTGACACTTTCCCGGATGACGGTATTGTCGCCAATAAATGTTTCAGTCTTTTCGCCGGCAAATTTGAGGTCCTGGGGTATGGAAGAAACAGAGGCTCCCGGATAAACCTTGACGTTATTCCCCAACCTGGATCCTTCCCAGATGACTGCATTGGGGCCGATCCAGCTTCCATCACCGATGGTGACATCTTTGTGAATGGTGGCAAAAGGTTCGATTACAACATTGTTGCCTATGACAGCTTCCGGGTGTACGTTGGCTAATGGATGATAACTCATGAATCTTTTCTAACAATACTGGCGGTCATGGTTCCTTCGCACACCAGTGCGTTGCCCACATAGCCTCTTCCATACATTTTCGCGATGCCTCGTTTGATGGGTGCCAGCAAATCACACTGGATCACCAGGGTATCACCCGGTAGCACCATTTTCCGGAAACGGAATTCGTCGATACCGAGAAAGTAAGTCCAATAATTTTCGGGGTCAGGCACGGTGTTGAGCACCAATATGCCACCGATTTGCGCCATGGCCTCCACCTGTAAAACTCCTGGCATCACGGGGTTGCCCGGGAAATGGCCAGCGAAAAAAGGTTCATTCACAGTAACGTTCTTCACACCCGCAACGGTTTCTTTATCGAGATAGATAATTTTATCGATTAGCAAAAACGGATAGCGGTGAGGAAGGGTCTGGGTGATCTTGTTGATGTCCATCACCGGAGGAAGGGATGGATTGTAGCGTGGCACTCCCTTTTTGTCGGATTCCGCCATGGCCTTTTTCAACTTCTTGGCGAAGGCCACATTGGCAGCGTGTCCGGGGCGGGCAGCCAATATCTGTGCTTTGAGTGGCCGTCCAGCCAGACCCAGATCACCTATAATGTCCAGTAGCTTATGGCGTGCTGGTTCGTTGTTGTAGCGAAGTTCTATGTTGTTTAGAATTCCTTCTTTTTTTACTTCTACGGTCGGCTTGTTCAGCATCCGCGCAATGTTCTCCAACTCGTGGGGTTCAATGATTCGATCCACGATCACAATGGCATTGTTAAGGTCGCCGCCCTTGATGAGATTGTTCTTGTATAACATCTCGAGTTCATGGAGAAAACAAAACGTGCGACAGGAAGCTATTTCCTTTTCGAATTGTTGAATATTGGTGATCGACGCATGCTGGCTGCCAAGAACCGGCGAGTTATAGTCAATCATGACGGTTACCCGGTAGTCATCCAATGGCAATGCTGCGATTTCTACGTGGCGTGCACTTTCGCGATAGAAGATACTGTCCTGGACTTCAAAGAAATCACGCAGGGCATTTTGCTCTTCTGTGCCAGCCTCCTTCAGTACTTGAACGAATTGGATTGAGCTGCCATCCATAATGGGTGCTTCTGGCCCGTCAATCTGAACCATCACATTGTCAATCTCCAGTCCCACCAGGGCTGCCATGGTATGTTCAATGGTGCTGACGCGGGCGCCACTCTGCTCAAGGGTAGTACCGCGTGATACATCCACGACCCGATCGCAGTCTGCATCGATAATGGGAGAGCCAGGAAGATCAACCCGTTGGAATTTAATTCCATGGTTGGGCTTGGCGGGCATGAATGTCAGTGTGGTCTGGATGCCGGTATGGAGGCCGACACCAGAGATGGTTACTGACTTCTTTATGGTCTGTTGCTTGTGATTAAGCATGAATTAAATAAGTGCGCAAATTTAATGGGATGGAGGCAGTATGCCAAAAACGGACGAAATGAGGCCTTCTTGTTATCCTTTTAGGCTGTTATCGTCTGTTTCAATTGGATGAGGGGTATGGTTCATGACTTTCTTTTCCAACTCCCGCAGCCTGTTGTTGAGGTCAGGAAGCTTTTTAAAGACCGCGTAGGACCTGAAGTATTCCTTGATATCGAAAGCAGGATAGCCCAATTGGCGCTGACCTTCTTCCGTGACCGACTTTGAAATGCCTGCCTGGGCGCCCAGGCTGGTATTATTGGCAATGACCAGGTGCCCGGCAATTCCCACCTGCCCTGCAATCATACAATTTTCGCCAACCTTGGAGGAACCGGAGATACCAGATTGTGCGGCGATGACTGTATTTTTTCCCACTTCAACATTATGGGCAATCTGGATGAGGTTGTCCAGTTTCACTCCTTTGCGGATAATGGTAGAGTCCCCAAACAGGGTAGCACAATCAATGACGGTGTTTGCGCCGATGGACACGTTGTCCTCAATGATCACGTTGCCAAGTTGTGGAATTGTTTTGTAGGTGCCGTCCTCCTGGGGAGCAAAGCCGAATCCGTCGGAGCCGATGATGGTGCCTGCATGAATGACGCAATTGCTTCCAATCTTCGTACCCGCATACAGCTTCACATTGGGATGTAGGATCACATTGTTACCCATAACAACATTGTCACCGACGAAAACATGCGGATAAATCTTGGTGTTGTCTCCGATGATTACGTTGGTTCCGATGTAGGAGAAGGCGCCTCGGTAAATATTTTTTCCGATCGTCGTTTTTTCTCCCACGAAACTGGGTTGCTCAACACCCGACTTTTGAAAGCTCACGAGTTTGTGATATTCCTCCAATAATATGGTAAAGCTGGAGTAAGGATCTTCCACCAACACGAGGGACGAATGAATTTCCTTCTTTGGCTGAAAGTCTTTTTGTACGATGACGGCCGTCGCCTGTGTCGTATAAATGTATTGCTCGTATTTCGGGTTGGCCAAGAATGCAATTTGTCCTTCTTTGGCGTCCTGGATTTTGGCGAGCATATTGATCTTCTGGTTCCCGTCTCCACGCACAACACCTTTCAGCATGCTTGCGATTTGATGTAAGGTAAACTCCATAAGGTCAGGGTGTTTGATAATTGAAAAAACCTGTGGTGGCCATTTACAAAGATAGGTTTTTGGGCCAGCATAGGTAATTTTTTTTCACGATTTTGCTCATGGCTTTGATGTGAGGAAGGTCTGACGCCTGTGCCACATCGACCAGTTCTCCGGATTTCATCAGAATCTGAATGGAATTTCGTTCTGATACATACGCTTCGTTGGATACCGTGCCGTAGGAAAACATGTACGCGACATCACTCTTCATCAGTTGCCATTGCTTGCCAATGGCTTCCTTCACCTTTTCAACTTCAGCCTTTTGAATGGGTTGTGTTGACAAGTTGATTTGAAATAATTTCCGTTCCAGAAGCATGTGGCAGAGTTGCGAGAGCACCACATCCTGATGGGACTGCCAGTGTTTGATGGCACCCCATACATCGTAATCGTCCAATGACCCAAAAGATTTTAAGAGATCTTTTTTTTCCGTGAAATCATCCAGGGTATAACTCTTGTGGAGGAACCGGGAAAGTGATTCGCTGGCAGGCAAAGCATCCCCCGATCGAACCAGGTACTGCGCCCGTTTCATGATGTTGACAAGCAGTCTTTCTGCGCTCACGCTGGTTTTGTGTAGATATACTTGCCAGTACATCAGCCTGCGCGCGTTGAGGAAGTGCTCGATGTTGTAAATCCCTTTCTCTTCTACCACCAATTGTCCATTGACAACATTGAGCATGGCAATGATGCGGTCCGTACCAATGGCGCCTTCACGCACGCCTGTAAAAAAGCTGTCACGGTTCAGATAGTCCAGGCGGTCAATGTCCAGCTGCGAGCTGACCAGCTGATGCAGAAATTTTTTTGGATGGGTGTTTTGGAAAATCCGAAGTGCCATGCTCAGTTCGCCATCGAACTGTCGGTTGAGTTCCTTCATAAACAAAAAGGAGAGGCTCTCATGACGGACATTGTCGAGCAGGGTTTCTTCAAGGGCATGGGAGAATGGTCCGTGGCCAATATCATGGAGCAGGGTTGCAATCTGGGCTGCCTCTCGTTCTTCCTCGGATAATTCCACACCTTTAGCCATGAGGATTTCCAACGCCTGGCGCATCAGATCCATGGCTCCTATGGCGTGATGAAACCTGGTGTGAATGGCGCCCGGATAAACCAGTTCGGTCAAGCCAAGTTGACGGATGTGCCGCATCCGCTGCACAAAGGGGTGTTCGATCAAAGCGAAGATCTTTTCGCTTTTGATCGGGATAAACCCGTAAACGGGGTCGTTAATGATTTTATTCTTGTTCACGTGCGGGTGTATGAATCAAGCGGTGCTGTTTGATTCCTAGGTATTATTTAACTTGTAGAAAAAATCTCCATGCAAAGATATTCGATTTTGTGGGCTGATGATGAGATTGATTTGTTAAAACCGCATATCCTCTTTCTGCAGCAGCGCGGCTATGATATTACACCCGTCAACAATGGTGCGGAGGCAGTTGAATTAAATGAGTCCCGTAATTTTGATGTGATCTTTCTGGATGAGCACATGCCGGGGATGTCCGGACTGGAGGCCCTGGGGCTTATCAAGAGCACAAAACCCAATGTTCCTGTTGTCATGATCACCAAGAATGAGGAGGAGCAGATCATGGAGGAAGCCATCGGATCTAAAATAGATGACTACCTGATCAAGCCGATTAATCCAAGCCAGATTCTGTTATCTGTAAAGAAAATATTGGATAAGAAGAGCCTGGTCATGGAGAAAACAAATTCCGACTATCAGCAGGAATTTCAAAAGATCAGCATGGCGTTTCTCGATGACCTGAACCATGAATCGTGGGCGGACCTTTACAAGAAACTTGTTTTTTGGGAATTGCAGATGAATCAGGCCGATGCGAGCATGGCCGAAGTGCTTGAATCACAAAAGGTGGAGGCGAACGTAAATTTCTGCCGCTTCATCAAGCGGCACTATGATGGATGGCTCAACGATACAAAAGTCTCCAAGCCATTAATGTCGCATCAGCTTATGAAGAAAAAAGTTTTCCCGGAAGTGAATGCAACCCGGCCCACCTTCCTGATTGTCATCGACAATTTGAGATATGATCAATGGAAATCCATTGAACCGGAGTTGCTGGATTATTTCACCATTGAGAAAGAGGAGACCTATTATTCCATCTTGCCTACGACCACTGCCTATGCACGAAACGCCATCTTCTCAGGGTTGCTTCCATCCGAAATGGCCAGGGTGCATCCGGATCTTTGGGTGGGGGAAGATGTAGAAGACGGCAAGAATAATTTTGAAGATCAGTTTCTGGAACGGCAGATACGGCGCAACAACCTCACCATGAAGTTTTCTTACCACAAAATCAAGAAGCTGGAAGAAGGCAGGGACCTGGTGGATACGGTGGCCAATCTGTTTGCGAACGACTTGAACGTGATCGTCTACAATTTTGTCGATATGTTGTCCCAGGCCCGCACGGACATG
>JAYVEZ010000359.1:0-3349 GCA_043773645.1 Cytophagales bacterium | reverse complement strand
TTGTCAAGACCAAGCATTTGAAGTTGCTGCGAAGTGACTTCAGATGAAGTAGCGGTCACCTGATTTCCCTGGGTTGACCTTCCTCCGATCAACTTCTTTCCCGGGGCCACCATTTCTGTCTTGCTCACAAATGGAAACGCAGAGATAGAGGCTATCTGTGCATCGGAGGCCTCCACCAACAGTGCATTCATCCACCTTGAAGTATAAAACGTTTTGGCACCTGTGGCGCGTACTTGCGCTACATAAGAAGGTGTTACGGGTAAATCATCGGATGTAACAGCGACGCTGCTGTGGGACCTCCGCGTCAGCGCTTTGGTGGAGAGAAACGCCTGAGGCTGTTGAATACTAAAAGGTGTGTTGTTTTTGTCCTTGAAGGAAATAATGTGCCGGTTTGTTTGCGCCCAACCCACCGAGGAAGCAAACCATACAAGTATCGCCAACCTAAAGCCCACCATTGTCTTTCAAGGTCTGCTTGACGATGCTGCCTTTCTCTACAATCTGCTTGCCAATGCAATCCCCGACGGTGCAATATTCGAGCTGCGTGCTTTCATAGTAAACAAGCCCAATGGATTTTGCATACACCGATTTTCTCACATCCTGCTTAACGATGGGGTCGGTATCATTATTTTCTATGATCGTCACCGAGTTGTCGTAGGATAGGCCGGGACCCAGGAATGGTTTAGAAAAATCAGTCACTACATAGTCATCACACGCAAAAGTACCGTCTGCACACCGATCTTTTCCGCCCAGGTTGTTGAGTGCATTTCCATCCCAGGTTTTCCCAGTGCTCAACGGAAAAACCAGTTTTATAAAGGGGGTATTTCCCTCTTGCAGAACGGCCTGAAACCCATCTTTTCTAGAAGACCAGGTATCCAGTGCTGTCCACGGCTGGCTTGCATCGCTCCGCTTGAAACGCTGCAATACATAGGTAGTCTGGCCCGACACGACCAGGGAGTCTGTCACCTGCACTTTCAGGTCATAGGTAGTGTTGGTTTGGCCACCGAGTTGTGTGATGGTGGTCTCTGCGATTGAATAAATCCAGAAGGCCCCTCCCTTCAACGGATAATACTCCGTACCGGTGCCCTTCGGCTGGATGTCGCGCGAATGACAGCCCACCAGCACCAAGAGAAAGAACAAAATGATAGAATTCAACCTCACTTCAGCAAACTTATCTCACAAAGTTATTTTTTCTTTTTGATATTTGGCCATGCTTCTCAAACCCCTGATCTACGTAAGTCGTGTCACCAACCTCAGCGATGCCCGCTATTGCGCCGGTATGGGTGTCGACATGCTCGGATTTATGATTGATCCTGCTTCGGCAGACTATGTAAGTCCCTCTGACTACCAGGCGATGGTTGGATGGATATCAGGACCAAAACGGGTGGTGGAAGTCGGTGCCTCCACGCGTGTTCATTGGTCTAAGGTCATAGAAGAATACAAGCCGGACCTGGTGCACATTCGGGATACATCAGCAATGACTGACTTGCCAACCCTTCCCCTTTTGCTTGAGATTCCCTTTGCTGAACTGCCCTCCAGGATTGAAGAGATTCTTAAACTCAATCTTAGCGTTGAGCATATCATGGTAACACAATTGCCAGAAAGCGCAGCCATCACTTTAACTGATTACGGTTTTTCTACTTTGCTTTCAATTGGCGTTCAGACGCTACCATTACAGACCCTCCTTAGCCAAACGGGGGCAAGCGGATTCGCGTTGCAAGGCTCCCCAGAGTTGGCGCCGGGTCTCAAAGACTATGACCACCTGTCGAAGGTTCTGGAAGAATTGGAGGGTTAACGCAGCCGGGCAAATGTGTACTTGCCATCCGCAATCTTTGATAGCCAATGCCCATCCAGTTTTTTCATGAGCAATTCGAGGTACACCTCTACGGAGCCCCCAATGGAAAAGGCATCTGACCCGGAAAGGTTCTCGGTCAGGTTGTTGGATGTAATGACCTTGCGAGGGTTCTGGGCAAAGAAAAAAAGCAATTCAAACTCAGGCTTCGAGAGGTGAATTTCCTTGTTTTTCACCGCCGCAAAGCCTGCCCGGCGATTGATGTAGAGGTCGCCCATCCGAATCTCCGGAAACCGTTTTCGAATCACCAGTTTCCTGTTCAGGACTGCCTTTATTTTGTTGGTCAGCGACCGGATGCCTATGATTTTTTCAATAAAATCATCCCCACCCGTGTCAAGTGCGGCTTCCTGGTAGTAGCTCTCTGACTTAGCCGTCAGAAAAAAGATCACAGTATCCTTAAACTTATCAATGGCACGGATTTGTTTGCATACTTCAATGCCGTTGATGTCTGGCATCATAATATCCAGAATGATCAAGTCCGGTTCAAACGACTTGCATTCGGTAACAGCATGTACACTGGCGTCGAGAGTTCTTACTTTGAATCCTTCGCGTTCAAGGTTGTATTCCAATAATTCCAAAATATCGTGATCGTCATCCACCACGAGAATTTTCTTGCCCATCCGCGCGTAAGGTAGGGATGGATTGTTAACACAAGTTTATGGTGGTTTTATTAAAACGAACAATTCGGCAGGTCACCCATTTGGCCAGTGGGGTTTAGTCTGAGGAGTATTTCTTCATCAGGCGCTCCACAGCTTTTCCCGCAACCTCCGGAAAGGTAATGTTGACGCGCTTGTTACTCTCCAGCCACTTTTCAATCTTCTTAAGATTTCCTTTCTTGATTTTCTTCAAGACGGGAACGCCCAATTCTTTTAGGGCTACTGCATTACACTTTTGTTCGTACTGACTTTTCATGGGCACCACCAACAATTTCTTGTGAAGGTGAAGCACCTCCGCCGGAGTTTCAAATCCTGCCCCGCACAAAACGCCGGTGCTGGTCACAACACTTTCTACAAAGTCCTCCCCGCTTACCGGGTAGACAGATATTTTACCGACGTGATAAGCTTGTTTGGTGTGTTTTGAAAAGATATGCCAGCGCACTGAGGGAAATTTCATCAATAAAGCAACCAATTTCTTGTCATCGTAGGCCGGAAGATATACCGCATAGTGGCCCTTGTCTTTCTTTGTTGCCTCGGTAATTGCCTTGCGGATCACTGGCGTGAAAATATTCTTGTCGTATTCTTGAAAGTGAAAGCCAATGTATTTATCGACCGGCGCATAATTTCGCAGCAGCCATTCACCGAAAGGATCGTGAATCTTGGGTTTGGGGACTTTCTTCGATAACAATGACGACTGATGACTCAATCCCACAATCCTTACATCTTTTTTGCGGGCCGCCCAGGCAGAAATGGGCTCAAAATCATTGACGATCAAATCGTATTTCTCTACCGGGAATTCATTGATCTCTTTAACGACCTCTTTCGAACTGTTCTGCTGGAAGGT
>JAYVEZ010000358.1:0-2208 GCA_043773645.1 Cytophagales bacterium | reverse complement strand
AATCACTTCATCTCCAAAAAAAAGAATGTCGATATCGAGTGTGCGCGGTGCCCATTTTTCACCGGGCGTGCGCCCTTCTGATTTTTCAATTGCCTGAGTAGCTTTCAATAGCTGCTCGGGTGTCAATTTGGTTTCCACACCGATGACCTGGTTGAGAAAAGCTGCTTGACCTTCATTTCCCCAAGGCGCCGTTTGATAGACGGATGAAATCGCCACCAATTTCCCGACCTTCCTCTTGATCAATTTGCGGGCATTGTCCATGTAAACCAGTCGATCACCCAGATTTGAACCTAAAAGGAGAAAAGCACGTACCAAGCTTGCGGGGATTTAATTTTCCTAGCCGTAAAATTGATATTTTTGTCGTCTAAATCACTGATATGGGTTTTTTTAAGTCTTTTTTCGCTTCCTGCCTGGGTACATTGGTTGCCCTCGCGTTGCTGGTGGTCATCTGTATAGGCATCATTTCCGTGATTTCCAGCGAAAGTCAGGTGACGGTTGCCGATGGTTCGGTTCTACACCTGAAGCTGGAAGTCCCGATTACAGAGCTGGAGGTGGAAGACCCTTTTGCGGAAATTTTCCCCGGGGCAGGAGATCAGAGCAATGGCCTGCTTCAACTCAAGCAAGCCATCAACCATGCAAAGACGGATCCGAAGATCAAGGGGATTTATCTCAATACCTCCTTCCTGATGACGGGCATGGCCTCTCTCCAGGAGATTCGGGAGGCACTGATTGATTTCAAGACGTCGGGCAAATGGGTCATTGCTTACGCAAACCATTATTCAGAAGGTGCTTATTACTTGGCCTCGGCTGCAGACAAAGTGTACCTCAATCCGGCAGGGGAAGTAGAATTCAATGGATTGGCTACGGAGGTAATGTTCTTCAAGAAGATGTTTGATAAGTTGGACATCAAGCCTGAGATCTTCAGGGTGGGCGACTTCAAGAGTGCGGTCGAGCCTTTCATGCGTGAGAACCTTAGCGAGGAAAACAAGCTTCAGTTGAATTCAATCTTGAATTCAATCTATGGCGAAATGCTTCACAACATTTCCGACACACGCAAAATACCTTACGAAAAACTGAAAGAGATCGCTGATAAAATGATTGTACGCAGCGCGACCCTGGCGGTTGCCAACGGATTGGTGGATTCATTGTACTTCGATGATCAGATGCAGGATGAACTCCGTTCACGCTTGGGTCTGGAGAAAAATAAGACAGTGCCGCTCGTGCGTTACGGCAAGTATAAAAAATCATTTGTCGCCGCAAGTACTTCCAAGAATGAAATCGCCGTGATCGTAGCGGATGGTGAGATCATGCCCGGCAAAGCAGACCAGGGGACCGTGGGCTCCGTGACAATTGTCGAACAACTGAGAAAGGCCCGCAACAATAGCAACGTGAAGGCCATCGTTCTTCGCATCAATTCGCCGGGCGGTGAGGTACAGGCATCGGACAACATGTGGAGAGAGATTGTACTGGCAGCAAAACAGAAACCTGTCATCGCCTCCATGTCCGACTACGCCGCCTCCGGTGGATACTACCTGGCAATGGCCTGCGATACCATTGTGGCCAGACCCACCACCATCACCGGTTCGATTGGTGTATTCGCGGTGGGTTGGGACTTAAGTAGTTTTCTGGGTAACAAGATTGGGATTACCTCCGAAGAGGTGAAGACGGGAGAGATCGGTGAACTGTTTACCGTCACCCGAGCACTCAACGATGTTGAGAAAAGTATTTGGCAGAACCGGACGAATGCGATCTATGAGGATTTCACACGCAAGGCCGCTGCCGGCCGAGGGATGAGTCAGGATGATATAAAGAAAATTGCATCAGGTCGTGTATGGACAGGAGCACAAGCAAAAGACAACGGACTTGCAGATGTGTTGGGAGGTTTTGATGATGCGGTGAAAATAGCGGCTGCCAAATCAGGAATAGGTGAAGATTACAAACTCAGGTATTATCCAAGACCCCGTCCGTTCCTGGAACGACTCATGGGCGACTATGAAGAGAACGCGAAAGCGTCTGCGATGCAAAAGGAGTTGGGCGAATATTATCCATGGTATCAGCAGTGGAATAGGGTGAAGCATTATACGGGGGTGCAGGCGAGAATGGGTGTTGAGTTTACCGTGAAATAGTTTGTTGATTCGTCCCGATAGCTATCGGGATCGTTGATTTGTTGATTTAGCGAACTGTCTTACCGGACAAGCCGTCTCGGCG
>JAYVEZ010000357.1:0-3437 GCA_043773645.1 Cytophagales bacterium | reverse complement strand
GTGGAAGGAAAAGTGATCTCATTATTTCAGGCGGATTCAACATCTACCCAAGGGAGATTGAAGAATTTCTGTTGGAACAGGAAGGAGTCGCCGAAGTCGCGGTGGTGGGAGTGGCCCATGCTGTGCGGGGAGAAATCCCGGTTGCCTACGTTGTGCCCTCAAACAATTTGAATGTGAAAACCCTTGAAGACAAATGCCGGGAACACCTGGCTTCGTTCAAAGTTCCAAAGGCATTTGTGGTGGTTGAGAAGCTCCCGAGAACGGCCCTGGGGAAAGTTCAAAAGCATTTATTGCCTGCACCACAATTCTAACCAACACCCACTCACAATTCCATTTTTATTGCAAAGTGGTTTTATTACCTTAACTCCCTGTCAAGCCCATATCCAATGCAAACAATCAAAACCTGCTTACTCAAAAGCATATTTATTCTAATTTCCACTTCCATTTTTCTCAGTGCCTGTCAAAAGGCAGCACCGAAAGAAGAAGTACCAGATGCCAAGGCCCTTGCCAAAGCACGAATGCTGGCCCGCGCCGACTCCTTTGAAATCAATACTGAATACGTAGGACCTCCCGGTGATGCGCTTGAACACCATACTGCAGGGTTTGCCAAGATCATGTGCTCGGCGGTATTTATTACTGGCCTGGATCCGGATTTTGCTGCCGCGAACGTGGGCGGTTTCGCCAGTCCTTTTCATGAGCGCAGGAAAGTAGCCAAGCCCGTGATCGACTTTAAACGAAAATCTGTATCAATCACGTTGCCCAGTGGGGTAACACGAACCGCAATCTATTTGGGAGACCAAAGTCAGGGATGTGTGACCTTGCCATTGGGAGAGGAAAAAGTGTTTTATACCCCTGAAAAAGTTAAACGCAATCTACCGGATGCTGATAAAACACCGTGGCCGATGGGAGACGTATTGTCCAAAGAGCCGGCGCCATCAGAAATTGACATGTCCAAAGTAGAACTGGCAGTCCAGGCAGCTTTCGATCCGGCTGAAGCCATGACCGCAGCGTTTGTAGTGACTTACAAGGGGAAGATCATCGCAGAGCGCTATGGAGATCACATCACAAAAGATACACCATTGGAAAGCTGGTCGATGGGCAAAAGTCTTACGGCCACCATGATGGGAATTCTGATTGGCCAGGGAGTATACGCCTTGGACCAACCCGCACCCATACCGGAATGGCAGCAGGAGGGTGATGCCCGTGCCAAAATAAAAATCCGGGACATCCTTCACATGTCGAGCGGACTTCGCTTTCGGGCACCGCAAGATCCTGATTACGATTCCACGAAAGGGTATCCTGACCACTTGTATGTTTATACCGGTGGTATTAATTCTTTCACCTGGACGGCGAATCGCCCCCAGCAATGGCCACCCAATACGGTAGGCCGTTATCACAACTCAGATCCTGTGCTTACCAATTATTTGATACGACTGGCGGTAGAAAAAAGAGGAGGGAACTATCACAGTTTCCCGCAGCAGGCAATCTTTGACAAAATTGGTATGCGAACAATGATCATGGAAGCTGATCCATACGGCAATTTCCTCACACAAGGTTATGAGTTCGCTTCAGCCCGAGATTGGGCTCGCCTTGGCAACCTTTATTTGCAAGATGGAGTTTGGAATGGAGCGCGCATCTTGCCAGAAGGCTTCGTCAAGTTTGTAAGTACACTGGCAGAGCCATGGGTGAAAGACGGAAGGCCAGTCTACGGTGGATTCTTCTGGATCAACGGCGACGGCGCGATGCCGATACCCAAAGAAGCTTACATGATGCTTGGAGCAGGAGGTCAATCCGTTGCGATTATTCCTTCGAATGATCTTGTGGTGGTGAGGTTAGGGCACTACCATGGATCAAAAGCTGGCGGGCTGGCGTTGAATAAGGCGTATTCGTTATTGATGGAGGCGATACCGAAAAAGTGATCATCGATCTCAACATTCAGAGCTAAATGCATTTTAGCACACCTGTGCGCAGGCACAGTGATCACCGAGGTGATGCACATAGGACATGAAGGAATATACTTCCTTTTTCTCTGATTTTCTTTGTGCCTCTCTGTGCTGAATTCACTCGGTGACCTCTGTGTTAAAAAAGGCCGCTCCCTAATTCGGAGCTTGAGTTAGTTATATTTCATCTCACCCTATCGTCTTTATGGGCAATCCCAAAACCTTGTGCGTGCGTGTCCGCGACTCATTCACCAACTCATCGCTGTCGCGCAAAAATTGACGGTAAGAAGGAACCATCTCTTTGAGTTTATTTTTCCAGACTGTCAGTTGAGAACTCTCCTTGAAGCATTTGGGAATGATCCCCAGCATAATACCCACCGCAGTTGATGCTCCTGGAGAAGCTCCGAGCAATCCCGCGATGGTGCCGTCTTCTGAAATGACTACTTCCGTGCCGAATTCAAGAACACCGCCCTTGTCATCATCTTTCTTGATCACCTGCACCCGCTGACCGGCATCGAGAAGTTCCCAGTCTTCCATCTTGGCATAGGGAACATATTCACGCAAGGCCGCGAGACGATCCTCAGGCGTTTGTCTCACCTGCTGTATAAGGTATTTTGTGAGTGCCACATTGTTAAGTCCCGCATAAATCATCGGCGCCACGTTGTCCAACTGAATGGATTTGGGAAGGTCCATGAACGATCCATTCTTGAGGAACTTTGTTGAGAATCCCGCAAAGGGCCCGAAGAGCAATTCCTTTTTGCCATTGATCCATCGTGAGTCTACATGGGGAACCGACATCGGAGGTGATCCCACGGAAGCCTTTCCATAGACTTTTGCAAAGTGTTTCTCAATCAATTCAGGGTTGACACATTTCAGCCATTGTCCGCCCACTGGAAATCCGCCGTAGCCTTTTCCTTCGCGGATGTCGGACTTTTCAAGAAGGTGCAGGGATGCACCACCCGCGCCAATGAATACGAATTTTCCTTTTACCGACCTCTTCACTTTTTCTTGCACGTCCTCAACCTTGATGGTCCATGTTCGGTCCTTCTCTTGTCGGAGATCAACTACTTCATGCTCAAAATGAAGGGAGACACCCGGCTTGCTTTTCAGATAGTTGAACATACCACGGGTTAGGGCACCAAAATTTACATCGGTGCCAATCTCCATGCGGGTGGCCGCTACGGGTTGGTTCTTTTTTCTTCCACGCATCACAACGGGGAACCATTCGTTTAACCGGTCAACGTCCTCTGAATATTCCATCCCTTTGAACAATGGAGAATCCTGCATCAGTTGAAAACGTTTTTTAAGGAACGCCACATTGTCATCTCCCCACACCAGACTGAAGTGGGGAACCTGGGTAATAAATTCCGCCGCGCTGGTCAGCAATTTCTGTTCCATGAGGTAGGTCCAGAATTCTTTGGAGACTTCAAACGATTCAGCAATTTTGGTCGCTTTGAGAATATCAATATTTCCGTTGGCTGCCGGAGGAGTATAGTT
>JAYVEZ010000356.1:0-2199 GCA_043773645.1 Cytophagales bacterium | reverse complement strand
CTTCAGCACAAATCCTTTCCAACGCACGGCAATAGGGTCCATAGCTTCCTTTCGCGTTGGCCAACTGATTCACAATGGCACCGGCATCGACCAGCCACGAAATGAAACAACAGTCGGCCCACGTAAAGGTGGGGTAGTTAAAGATGTTGGAGTATTTTGATTTTCCGGTGATCAGGTCGTCAATCATTTGCTCGCGTGATTTTCCCAGGGTTTCAGCAGCGCTGTACAGCAATTGGCCATGACCCACTTCGTCCTGGACTTTGGCCATCAAAGCCATTTTGCGTTTGAATCCGGGCGCACGCGTAATCCAGGTTCCTTCCGGCAATGCACCAATAATTTCGCTGTGAGCGTGTTGCTCAATCATGCGGATCAGTTGTTTCCTGTAAAGTTGCGGCATCCAGTCGCCGGGTTCAATTTTCTCACCGCGCTCAATGCGGGCTTCGAATGCCGCCAGCAGCGCAGGGTCTTCCAATGCGACGCTGTCCGTCTTTACTCCTTCGAATGTGTTACCACCACCGTACATATTGGTTCTGAGTTAGTTGTTCTGAGTTCTGGGTTACCCTAACAATCGTTTGCAAAAATAACAAAGATGGGCGAGGAAAGTTGCCTTTCGGGAAAGAGAATCAGGGGCGGGGAATGAATCTTAGCCCTTTGGCTTTTTCAGACCATTTACGAGCATGTCCGACAACTGTTGGCCGAGACCTTCGGGAACGATGTTGCTCTTGGGATCATACCACTGGGGCATCCAGTTCAGGGAGGAAAACAATGTCATGACCGCAAGCTTCTTATCGATGCTCTCTTTAAACTCACCGGAATTGATGCCTTCTTCGATGATGTCTTTGAAGCGGTTGATGTAGTTGATGCGCAATAAAAGGAACTGGCGAAGAAAGGGTTGACTCAGGTGGCGGTGCTCGTTCATGAATACTGCCGAGGCTGTGAGGTCTTTGGCCATCACCTGGATGTGCCCAACGATGCCTTTGCGCAGCTTTTCGCTTGCGGGACCTTTTTGCTTTTCGACTTCGTCCAGGGATTTCCTGAATTCAGTCGCCATGTCGAAGCAAAGGTTCTGAAGGATCTCTTCTTTGGACTTGATGTGGGAATACAGGCTCGCCGCCTCGATGCCAAGCTTCTGCGCGAGGTCCCGCATGGAAGAAGCGGCATAACCTTTTTCGCGGAAAAGCTCCGCGGCCATCCGGATGACTTGTTCTTTTCGGGTAAGGGTACCTGGTTCCATCTCGTATTTCCTTGTTATCTTTAATTATTGAATATCCGTATGAAATTTCAATCCATCAAAGAATACTTCTACAAACTTAATACTATCGGCTTCATCCTCCTACTGATGCCGTTGGTGGCTTTCATTTTTTTGTACTATCTGCCCGTTGATCGGGAGCTTTGGGTTCCTGAACGCCAACAAAGTCTGGCACTGCTTGGAATATTTCTCGCTTTGTACCTCGTTGGCCTAACGGTCGTTAATTGGTGGTTCCGCGAAAAGATGAGAAGCATGACGAAAGTCATTGAATTGGCTAGGAAAATGGATAAGTTTTCTGCTGCCAGTATCAAGAGGATGCTAACCTATTGTGGCTTCTCCCTCCTGATGGCAGTTGGATTCTTCCTGACATCGGATTCATTGTTCACCGGACTTTTTCTTTTCATTGCCTTGGTGATGCTCATTCATTGGCCATCGCGCACTTCCTTTTGCCGTGGTCTTGGCCTTCAGGGCGGAGAACGTGATATGGTTCTCCACAACCTGGACCTCTACCAAAAAAAGAGGCGAGCCTGACTGGCCCGCCCTTGAATGCTTTGCTCCTAATCCTACTTTGTCAAGTTTATCAAATGATGCATAATTCTCGGGAAGGGGTCACAAAGCCCACGACGATAGCACAAAGGACACTATGAAATTTAGAGGTCAAATCGCATACTAACTTTAAATTCTTCGTGATTTCTTTGTGCCTGCGCACCGAAGTGCTTCGGCACACAGGTGTGCTTCTTTAGTGTCCGTCGTGACCTTGCCTTTCTATTTCTCAACGGTTGGGAAAAGAAATTCAAGTTGACAAAGTAGGACTAAGTCTTAACTACAACGTTATTCCGAATGTGAATGCATGAAGTTGTGGGCCCTTGCCAGCGATGAACAATTCATTCAAGTCATATCCGAAGAAGATGTCGGTATCGCGGAATCCCATTTGAAGCCGTAAGCCATAG
>JAYVEZ010000355.1:0-3218 GCA_043773645.1 Cytophagales bacterium | reverse complement strand
AATTCCAGCACCTCCTCCTCCTAAATAGAGCATATTTTTTAGTTGATAGGATGCCATGATAGACCCGAGGGTCAACAGCACGGTCCAGAGTGTCAGCAGCAACCGTGTGGTGGGGAAAAGTTTATAATCGATGAACAGGATGCATCCGGAAGAAGTAGATTCAATGTGGCCGATGACCAGGGGAAGGTAATGGTTCGCCCTTTGTCCCCTCAGCGACAGCCTGAAGCGATTTTCCTGAACCCATCCATTGAAGAATAGTTTTGATTCGTCAGACTGCCGGAAAGGTTTATTGGAGGTGGCCGCCGCAATGATATCATTCATACTTTCAGCCGGGTGGGGCAGCACAATGGTCTCGTGGTGGGCGGGAAGCAGGGAGATCACTTCACAGCGATACAGGATATTTCAACATGGACATCTTTGGGCAGGCGGCTTACCTCCACCGTTTCGCGGGCAGGCGGCTCTTTTTGAAAATAGGAACCGTATACTTCGTTCACCTCGGGAAAATTATTCATGTCCTTAAGAAAAATCGTGCACTTGACCACATGCGAAAAATCAAATCCGGCCGCCGTCAGGATTTCGCTCAAATTTTTCATCACCTGATGTGTTTCCTCCTGGATTGTAGAAGTGATTATATTTCCGGTACTCTTTTGAATGGCCACCTGCCCTGAAACAAAAAGCAGGTTACCTGCCTGGATGGCCTGGCTGTACGGTCCGATGGGTTCGGGTGCGTTGGTGGAGTAGATTACTTTTTTTGACATGGCTTTGAGAGTGTTACTTTTGATCAAATATCAGGAAAAAAACAAAGCTTTAAACACATAGATACATAGGACACATAGTTTGAACGTAAATTGGTTTGCTATGTGTCCTATGTGCCTATGTGGTTAAATAACTAATTAAATAATGGAACTCCTCATTGTAGGTCAGCATGCTAACCTTGAAGAAGCCCACCAGAAATTTGGCGAGCTTCATCATTACAGGCTGTCATCAAATCATTCAGAAGCAGAAGGGCTACTGAATCAAAGTGATGTAGTTTTTGATTTCATCATCAGCGATAATCCTTCTGCCATTTCCGCTTACCGCAATCATCCTTCGTTGGCAGTTTTTCTCAACACCTCTTTTGTCAGCCTCTCCCAACTGCAAGCCCCCTCGGGGTTTTTTGGATTTTGTGGAATGCCCACATTTTTGAACCGCGAGCTGATGGAAGTCAGTGTTGCATCAGAAGGTGACAGGGCGGCACTGGAAAAAATATGCGGGAAACTGAACACGCGATACGAAGTAGTAGCTGATCGCGTGGGTCTGGTAACGCCCCGGATCATCTGCATGATTATCAACGAGGCTTATCATACGGTCGAAGAAGGAACGGCGACGCGTGAAGATATTGATTTGGCGATGAAGCTGGGGACGAATTATCCGTTTGGACCGTTTGAGTGGAGCGAGCGGATTGGGAGGAGGAATGTGAGCCGCTTATTGGATGCAATGTTAAAGGAGACGCAAGATGCCCGTTACAAGGTGTGTCAGTTGCTGAAAGCAGAGGCTGATGCTAATATTTGATTTCCGCAGGCTGAAAATTTATTCAGGAAACTTCATCTTTTCCAATAAAAGCTTGATCCGAGGCTCACTTTGAAATTTTTTGAAGGCTGGGTCTACGTGAACGTAGATGAGCTGCTTTTCTTTATTGGCGTAGGACCGTTCCAGCCAGGTTAACACTTTCTCTTTCTCATCCCCATAAGCATAAGCCGTTGCGATATCATAGGCACATTTATCAGCACAATCTTTCACAAGTTGAGCGCAAAGTTTGTTCGCCTCAGATTTATTTCCGAGACGGAATTTGACGGCGGCCAGCAATGAAGCATCCTTTAGCTTGGTTGCTTTCTTCAGTGCTTCATTGTTCTCCCCTCGGTCCAGGTTCATCTGAATTGAGAACCCGGGAAAATCCTGTGCCCAGAGTTCTTTGGATTTTTTGATTGTCGCGTCGGCTTCGCTGTACCTGCCAGAGAAGAAGTACGCGTTGACGAGGTACAATAGCGCGGTTCGTTGGATGGGATCATTTTGCAATGCGCGCTGACAGAACGAAATGCTTTCTTCGTCCCTTCCGAGAACTGTATAAAAACGCCCCGCATTTCTTAACACGTAGGGATTGTTGGGATCAAGTTGAATGGCCAGATCAATTTCTTTCTTGGCGGCGGCCAGATCGAATTCGTTGTCAAGAATTTCTGCCATATTGACTACAGCGATACTCAACTTTGGGTCCAGTTCCAGAGCCTTTTCCGCTGCACGCTTGGCAGCCTTGAACTGAGGCATCCCGGCATTGCTGGCCCCTCTCCAATAGCACATTGAAAGGTATGTCCATGGCAATGCGAAGGTGGAATCAAGTTCAATCGATTCTTTGAAATAGATTGCGGCTTTTCGGGTGGCGGATGTATCAAAAACGGTCTCATAAAAGAACTTGCCCTGTACAAAGGAATTGTAGGCCTCGGCACTCACTGGTATTGTTCGTTTGGGCTCGAAATCCTTAAGCATATTCACTTTGAGGGCCGCGACAACCGCCGCCGCAATTTCATCTTGTACCGCAAAGACATCATCAAATTTTCGACTGTAGGTTTGCGACCAGATGTGGGAACCGTCATTCGTATCTATAAGTTGGGCGGTTATCTTCAAATTCTTTTCGGATTTTCTAACACTTCCTTCAAGTATCCTTCCTACGTTCAGTTTCTTCCCGATCTCCCGGAGATCTTCGTTTTTGCCTTTAAACTGAAAGGAAGAAGTTCGGCCCATCACCTTTAGTTCAGGAACCTGTGCAAGGAGGTTCAACAATTCTTCACTCAGTCCGTCTGCAAAGTATTCCTGGTTGTGCTCAGGACTCATGTCTACAAAGGGAAGTACGGCAATGGATTTGCTCAAGGCCTCATTGTCAGCACCACCAGGGGGAAACAGCCTGGGTATAAAGTAGCCGGTAACCAGCAGTGCGACCGCCACCGCAGCAGCGATCAGCCATCTTGTACCCGAAGATTTTTTCCCCCTGAAGTTTTCATTCGAGGCAATGTCTTTGGATACGGACGAAGCTGGGGTCTTCATGGCCATGATCACGTCTTTTATGGCATGAGCCACCTTGTTGACCTGGTCACGGTAGAATGTCTTATTGGCGTTATCTTCCCTTTTGTCAACGGGTGTAAGCGGACGATTCACCCCGGAAGAATTGAAGATGAAATCGAGGGCCC
>JAYVEZ010000354.1:0-2265 GCA_043773645.1 Cytophagales bacterium | reverse complement strand
GATTAACCCAGCGATCAGGAATGGGGAGATTTGGAGGCTCGTCAATATGGCATCTTTGGAAAGAAAGCCGGAAAACAAAGGTACTCCTGCAAGGCTGCACGCTGAAAGGGCAAAAGCAAAAAACACGAATGGCATTTTGCCAGCCAACCCACCAAGTTGACGGATATCCTGAACATCCATCTCAACACGGTTTTGGTGTGATGCCTGTTGTAAGATGTGAATGACAGCTCCAGCTGACAAAAACAGGCAAGCTTTAAAGATGGCATGGGTGACCAGATGCAGTTCTGCCGCAGAAGGATCTCCCGCCCCCATGCACATGACCATCCATCCAAGTTGAGAAACGGTAGAATAAGCAAGGATTTTTTTTATGTCGAAGTGAACGAGAGCGCTCAGGGCACCCATTACCGCCGTCATTGCCCCCACAATGGCCATGAACCGCAGGACATCCGGGGTGAACAAGAAATAGATCCTTCCTATCAAGTACACGCCGGCGGCCACCATGGTAGCGGCATGGATCAGGGCGGACACAGGCGTGGGACCTTCCATGGCATCAGGAAGCCAGGAGAACAATGGAAATTGCGCTGACTTGCCAATTACTCCCACGAAAATGCAAAGCCCGATCACAGTTAGGGTCGGTTCAGCTGGCCTGGGCATAAAAAGCAGGGCGTCGAGGTCCAGCGACCCAGCATACACCCACAGCATAACGACGCCAACCAAAAGACTGATGTCGCCGGCGCGATTCATGAGGAAGGCTTTCGTAGCCGCCGCTGCTGCATCCGGTCTTTCCTGCCAAAAACCGATCAACAGATAAGAAGTTATACCGACGAGTTCCCAAAATACGAAGACAACCAACAGGTTACTGGCCATCACAAGACCAACCATGGAAAAAGTGAAAAAACCGAGCAAAGCGAAATAGCGCCTCACTCCCGGTTCCCCGGCCATAAACCCAATGGAATACAAGTGGACCAGGAAGGAAATGATGGAAACAGTGAGCATCATGAGCGTCGAAGTGTTATCCAGTCTAAAACCAAACTGGATATCATGCGTACCTGTTGCGAACCAGGGAATTTGTAAAATAACCGGCGCTTCATTCCAAGTTCTTGAGAAGAGGATGACGGAAAATAATGCAGACGCCAACAAGACAAGGGTGGCACCTAACGGAGCTATCCAGGAATAGCGGGCAGGAAATACAATGGAAACCAAAAAAGAAACAAAGGGTAAAAGAAACACCGCCAAGGCGAGCCAGGCAATTTCAGGATTTGGAGCTATCAATGCTTTTCCTTTAAATCATTCACCTGATCGGGCATCGATGTATGGTAGTAATGGTAAACGCGTAAAACGATGGCCATCCCTACAGCGGCTTCGCATACGGCGACGATGATAACAAATAACGCAAAGATTTGGCCCTCAAGCAATCCGGTTTCGTTCCGGCTGAAGACCGTCAGATTAAGGTTGGCGGCATTGAACATGAGTTCAATGCCCAATAGCACCATTATGGAATTGCGTTTTGTTATGACAATAGCTATTCCCATGGCGAAGAGGAAAGCGGCGAGGTAGAGGAGCAGGTTGCCGTTCATTTATTTCTGGTGGTGAGAATCTGGGAGGCAATGACCGTCGCGGCCACGAGACTAATAAGCAACAAAAGGCCCGTTATCTCGAAGGGGGCGACATATTCGGTAAACAGGGAAAGACCGATATGGTTGATGTGGTGGGTCATGTCCTGTCTGTCCAAGCGGGGAGATAGCTCGAATGCTTCGAGCGAATAAATTAAAACGGCCAACAGGGATGCCGCAACCAAAATACCGGCGGCAAAATTTTGGTGAAGGACCTTTATGGATTTACCCGGCAAACGTGAAGTGAGCATGATCCCGAAAATAATGAGAACTAAAACCCCTCCTGCATAAATGATGATTTGAGTCACCGCCAGAAATTCAGCCTGCAGCAATAAATAGATGCCCGCCAGAGAAATCAGGCAGATAAGCAACAAGAAGGCTGCACAGAATACATTGCGTATCAGCACTATTCCGAATGCCGACATAGAAGATAATGCTACCAATACATATAGAATTGCGTTCTCCATATTCATGAAACTGTTCCCTGACCGGGTTTGATTTTGGTTTTGCTCATTACGGTTTTTGAGCCGGAGGTTGAGTCTCGTTTTTTGATTGTTGAAAAATCTCCCAGGTTTTCTTTTTTTGTTCCACTTCCGCCTGACTCATTTTTCCGAACGCAAAGTTATGGGTGCGAATGTCGAAGGTGCTGAAA
>JAYVEZ010000353.1:0-4036 GCA_043773645.1 Cytophagales bacterium | reverse complement strand
GGATTGTCTTTTGCTTTGGGAGCTTTTAGTTCCGCCCTGGCTGGTTTTATCGGCATGCGTGTGGCCACTAAGGCGAACGTCAGGACCACCCATGCTGCGAGAACAAGTCTTGCAAAAGCGTTGGAAGTCGCCTTCGTTGGGGGCTCAGTAATGGGTATGGGTGTTGTCGGAATTGGCGTATTGGGACTTAGCATTTTGTTTATTGTTTATTCCAATATTTTCGGAATTGATACACAGGAAAATGTCACCCGCGTAATCACAATCATCACGGGATTTTCATTTGGTGCATCTTCCATTGCATTGTTCGCCCGTGTGGGTGGCGGAATCTATACCAAAGCAGCAGACGTAGGTGCTGACCTGGTAGGTAAAGTGGAAGCAGGGATACCCGAAGACCACCCATTAAACCCTGCAACCATTGCAGACAACGTAGGCGATAACGTAGGCGATGTGGCCGGTATGGGTGCTGATTTATTTGAATCGTATGTTGGTTCCATCGTTGGTACCATGGTATTGGGTGCTGCATTTATGGTTCCTGGGTTTAATGACAACTTCAATGGCCTGTCTGCTGTGCTTTTGCCTTTGGCGCTCGCCGGTGTCGGCATTATCATGTCGTTTCTTGGCACCTTCTTCGTAAAGGTTAAAGAAGGTGGCGATCCGCAGAGAGCACTGAACATGGGAGAATTTTCATCCTCTATAATTATGATTGTCGCATCCTACTTCATCATTACCTGGATGCTCCCAAAAGAATGGATATATACGGATTTGCTGTATCGTGATGACCTGGGGAACCCCATCATTCGTACCATGACAGCCATTGGCATCTTCTACGCAACCATCATCGGACTCGTAGGTGGTGTTTTGGTTGGACTCATTACAGAATACTATACAGGGATGGGCAAGAAGCCTGTTCTTTCAATTGTAAGACAGTCTTCCACCGGTGCTGCGACCAACATTATCGCCGGCTTGTCGGTGGGTATGATGTCTACCATGTTTCCTGTTCTGGTGATTGCACTTTCTATTATCGGAGCTTTTCATTTCGGAGGCCTTTATGGTATTGCCATTGCAGCGGTGGGCATGCTTTCCAATCTCGGAATTCAATTGGCTGTTGATGCTTATGGTCCCATCTCGGACAATGCGGGTGGCATTGCTGAAATGTCAGAACTCCCCAAGGAAGTCCGTTCAAGGACCGACAAATTGGATGCTGTAGGCAATACAACAGCTGCCATCGGAAAAGGATTTGCGATCGCATCGGCAGCACTCACGGCACTTGCTTTGTTTGGCGCATTTATGACTACCGCGAAGATTCATGCCATTGATGTTTCAAAAGCTGAAGTGATGGCAGGCCTTTTTATCGGTGGCATGTTGCCATTTGTTTTCTCTGCCATGGCCATGAGTGCGGTCGGGAAGGCTGCCATGTCCATGATTGAAGAAGTGAGGCGCCAATTCAATGACATCCCTCCCCTGAAGGCTGCGCTTGCGTTGATGAAGAAAAACGGAGACAAGCCCGTAGAAGAATGGTCGGCCGACGAACAGAAAGTCTTCCATGCAGCAGACGGAACTGCTGAATACGGAAAGTGCGTTGACATCTCAACAAAGGCTGCACTCCGACAAATGGTGATTCCTGGAGTTATGGCAGTAGTTGTTCCCGTGGTGATTGCCTTCCTTCCTGGTTTTGGTGTGGAGGCTCTTGGAGGAATGTTGGCGGGCGTTACCGTCACCGGCGTGCTGATGGCGATTTTTCAAGCCAATGCAGGGGGTGCGTGGGACAATGCCAAGAAGAGTTTTGAAGAAGGTGCAGAGATTAATGGCACCATGTATTATAAGAAATCTGAACCCCACAAAGCAGCCGTCACCGGAGACACGGTCGGTGACCCATTCAAAGATACCTCAGGTCCTTCCTTGAATATCCTCATTAAGTTGATGTCCATTGTGGCTTTGGTGATTGCTCCTCTTCTTGTTCCGGATGAAAATGTCGGTGCGAAGAAAGAGACGCCGAAACCAACCATAGAGACCGTAAGTAAAGTTTCTTCGGAATTGCCTGCCACAGGCAAGTAACCAACGATTATTAAATCAATGAGAGAGCCACGATCCCTTCGTGGCTCTTTTTTCGTTATTTTTAGCAAATGGAAATATGAAAGCAGGCCCCCTCTCCCTTCTGATGCTCTTCCAGATTGGCCTGGCCTTTGGGCAGGACGCAGTATTGGGAAAGTGGAAGACCATAGACGATAACTCGCTAGAGCCCAGGTCGGTGGTTGAAATCCTGGAAAGGGAAGGCAAACTGTTTGGTAGAATTATCAAACTGTTTCCCAAGCCTACGGAAGACCCCGATCCATTGTGTGACAAGTGCGATCCGGACGACAATCGATTCAAAAAGAAGGTAATTGGCATGGAGATTATCAGAAACCTCGAAAAGGACGGACCTGAGTTTGGTGGCGGGGATATCCTCGACCCTGAAAATGGCAAAGTCTACCGGTCTAAGATTTGGGTGGAAGGAAAACAATTAAAGGTCAGAGGTTACTGGGGGCCCTTCTATCGTACTCAGACATGGCTGCGGGTCGAGTAATACCGATTATCGGAAAATAACGACATTTAGCCGGTGTTTAACATCACTTAACTTAACTACAGGGTTACCACCGTGGCATATAGGGTATTCAAAACTGGTCTTGAGATGAATGAAAAGGACCTCTTTGAAAGGATTCAAAAAGGTGACGAGAAGGCCCTGGAATTCATTTACAAGAAGTATTACCGGATGATGACAAAGTTGGTCATCACCAACAGCGGCACAGAAGAAGAAGCCCGGGATGTCTACCAGGACGCCCTCGTTGTCTTCTGGCAAAAGGCCCGGTCGGGAAATCTGGTGCTCACCTCAAAAATGAGCACATACATCTACAGCATTTGTCAGAACCTGTGGAGGAAGGAATTGGATCGGAAAAAGCGGCTAACGAACGAAGAAAAGGATTCGTCGGAAACGCTGGATCAGGATGGCCCGGAGCGGGAGAAGATCATCGCCCAATGCATGGAGCAATTGGGGGAAACCTGCCGCAAGGTTTTGATGTTTTATTACTTTGACGAGATGTCGATGCAGGAAATAGCCGATAAATTGGGATTTGCCAACACCGACACCGCCAAGACCAAGAAATATAAGTGTAAACAAAAGCTCGACGAACTGGTAAAATCTCAGTACACAGAGCGGGACTTTTTAGACTAATGCAATGAATAATTTTGAACTGATAGATGATTACCTCACCAACCGGCTCCAGGAGGCGGATAGGAAAGCCTTTGAGCAACAACTGGATGGCGACCCTACCCTTCGGGAAGAAGTCGCGTTTCAGCGGCAGGTAGTTGAGGGCGTTCAACGTGCACGCATAACTGAATTGAAAAGCATGTTGAACAATGTCCCCCTGGGAGGAAGTTACTGGAACGGTGGCAAGATCGCAGCTGCCGTTGTGGGTGCCGGCATTTTGATTACCGCTGTTTACCTATACGTGAATGACGATCCTCAAGTCGTCCCTACTACCCAAGAGCAACAACTGGAGTTAAAGACCCCTTCCAATTCATCGGACGAGACAACCTTGACACCCGCCTCAACGGATGACAAGGAATTGGATTCCTCCAATGTTCAGCAGCTTTCTGAAGATAGAACGTCAGTGTCAAAAGAGAAAGAAGTTACCCCTGTTCGCAAGCCCGATATTCAAGTCGTTGACCCGTCGGAAGAATTTGAAGAGTCAGGAGAGGTGTCCCCTGCGGTCACTCCAGGGCGTGCCGAAATATCCCTATCGAAAATGGAGGTGATTACCGGACTCACGGACAAAAAGCACAATTTCCATTATCAATTTGCCCAGGGCAAACTCATGCTCTACGGACCGTTTGACAAGAGTCTTTATGAGATTCTCGAAATTCACGGCGAGGGCCACGCCGTGTTCCTCTTCTACAAAGAGAACTATTACCTGCTGGACGAGGCGCAATCCAACATCACCCTGCTGCAACCAATCAGGGATGGCCAGTTGCTAAAGAAGCTTAAAGAGTACCGAGGTCA
>JAYVEZ010000352.1:0-8009 GCA_043773645.1 Cytophagales bacterium | reverse complement strand
CTCCTTACTTCGAAGGGACTTCTTTTCGTAATCTTTCAATTGGCTGATGTCTCTGCCGATGAGGATATCTACAGAAAGCCCCGCCGCCGCCGCCATCTTTTGCAGAAGCTCAAGCCGCGGTTCGGCCCTTCCTTCTTCATAGGCACCCACCAGAGATCGCTTGATGTCCAGCTGTTGCGCAAACTGGTCCTGGGTCAGTCCAAGCTGCTTGCGCAGAAAGCGAATGTTTTCATTGAGCTTCACCATGGTGCATGTTTATTATGTGGTGTCAAATTATTTGGCAAATACCAGAATACGGCCTGAATGAACGTTGCGGGAATGCAAGGAAAAAAGATTCCGTTGAAAGTAGGCGTCCTTGCTCTGCATGGCCCAAACATGCCGGGATATTTTGTCGACTACATCGGTTACTGTCGACTTTGGATCCGCAAGCAAATAACCATAGCACGGCTGGTCAAAGCCATCCGCCGAAAAATTTACCTGAAATCGGCCCGAAGAAAGTCGCTTGCTCGTAAGTCTTAACTTCATAACTAAATATTTTAGTCAAATGAAAGTGTAAAATTTTATACTTGCAAGCATTTAAACTAAAATATTTAGTTTATTTCCGACAAATCCCAACTTCCTTGGGGATCCGTTAGCAAAAACCCTTTCTTGACCGTCAAGGGTGAGCCGATGTTGTCGGTGTAAATGCTCCCTGTACCAAGCCCCTGATGCAGGCTGACCTTATAATTGGAGGTAAATTGTGCGATTGCATTCAGTCCGATGTTACTCTCCAGGGCTGATGTCATCCACCATCCGATGTGATGCGCATTTGCCAGCGAAATCCACTCCTCACAGCTCAACAAGCCACCATGGAGCGATGGTTTTAGGATAATGAATTGGGGCTGAATTCTCTCCAGCAACTGAATCTTTGCTTCCCTGGAATTGACCCCGATTAACTCTTCGTCCAGGGCTATTGGAATGGGTGACTTCTTGCACAATTGCGGCAATAATGATGAACCAACCTTTAGCGGCTGCTCAATGGAGTGGACATCGTAGCTCGCACAATCGGCGAGCTTGTAAAGGGCGTCTTCCTCCTTGAATGACCCGTTTGCATCCAGGCGCACGGTGACGGTATCCCGAAAGTACTTTCGCCTGATGAACTGCAAAATGTCGAGCTCCTTTTCAAAATTCAAGCCTCCTACCTTCAGTTTGATGCAGGAGAACCCATCATAAAGTTTAATACTCACCTGCTGAAGCATGTCATCAAGTCCGCCCATCCAAACAAGGCCATTGATGGGAATGGCCTCGCCTTTTAAAAATCCATTTTGATAGATGGTGCGTGTACCGCCATTGCGCAGGTCAAATATTGCTGTCTCCAAGGCGAACAAGACAGAAGATGACAGTTGTAAGGACTTTGCAAACTCATGGATCTGGTCTAAAGACTGAAGTTGTTGTATGTTGGCTCCCTTGGCAATCAGGCCTACCACCTTGTTCAGCTGCTGTTCAATATCCTCAGGAGTTTCTGGGCTCAGGCCCGGCAAGGGTCCGGCCTCACCGATTCCAATAACTTCCGGATCTGCTGTATCCCAGATTTTAATAAACCAGGAGTCCTTTTGCATCATCGATCCTCGGGATGTACGCGCGCGGAACGAAAAATGAAATGTCTTCTTACTAAAAGATGCTTCCAATGCCATATGTGGTTACGAATATGGTACCGATGCATGGCAAATACAATTGACAGCCTATTTTTGACACACCCTATGACTTTGCCAGCCATCAACATCCGCGATTATTCTTATGTCCTTCCGGAAGAAAGAATTGCCATGTTCCCATTACCTCAGCGAGACCAGTCTAAATTGCTGGTCTATCAACATGGGCAAATTGAACATATAAAATTCAATCAACTATCTGATTTACTGCCAGATAACTCAATTCTATTCTTTAATAACACGAAGGTAATTCCTGCCAGGTTTCTCTTCGAAAAAGAGACCGGCGCTTCCATAGAAGTCTTCCTCATTCATCCCGACCCTGCCGACAAAGCGATGGCAACCGCCTTGGCTGACACCCGCCGATCTACCTGGAAGTGCACCATCGGCAATTTAAAAAAATGGAACGAGGGCTTGATTCTTAGAAAAGTGCTCGGCGGGATAACCCTCACTGCCACACTCATCAACCGGCAAGCCTCCCTCGTGGAGTTCTCATGGACTCCAGAGAACACACCATTCGCAGAGATTGTCCAGGCTGCCGGAGTCATGCCGCTGCCGCCATATATTAAAAGAGTAGCAATTCCATCAGACCGCGATCGGTACCAAACCGTATACTCTGATATACCCGGAGCAGTTGCAGCACCTACCGCCGGACTTCATTTCACGGAAGAAACAATCAACGGCCTCAAATCCAAGAAGATCCCTATGGACTTCCTGAGTCTGCATGTTGGCGCAGGGACATTCCTCCCGGTGAAAGTTGAAAAAGCCATTGACCACCCCATGCATGCGGAGCAGATCATTATCAATCGAAATAACCTGGAGAACCTGTTGTTGCCTGGAAAGAAGGTAATCGCAATTGGCACAACGTCTTTGAGAACACTGGAAAGCCTGTACTGGCACGGAGTACAATTGCTGGAAGATCCGGCGTCACCATTTTTCATTGATTCGTTTGCCCCTTATCTCCGCTCTGGGTCTTCGCCTTCAAGGCAGGATGCACTGTCAGCCGTTCTGGAGTCTATGTCCCGCCGGGGAATCGAAGAATGGGTAGGTCATACATCCATTTTTGTGCTTCCCGGTTACACATTTCGGGTATGTGACGGTTTGGTTACCAATTTTCACCAACCTGGCTCAACATTATTATTATTAATTGCTGCCTTTGTCGGGTCCGACTGGCAAAGAATCTACAACGAAGCCCTCAGCCACGACTATCGCTTTCTAAGTTACGGCGACAGCTCCCTCCTCCTTCGGTGATAACCAACTGATTGCCTGAATTATTGAGGCCGTAGCCTCACATCCCCGGCACTAAGTGAAATACATATTATTCGCTAAGTGGTTCAAGCTGATTTGCGTATTAATTCCTAACTCATTATTAACCAGAGTTTAGATTATCCTACCTGAAATCAGGGAGTGAATTGGAATTTTCGACGAATTGTTAGATATTTCATTGTTGAACTTAAACCTGCTTATGTCATGCACGAAAGGCTCACCAAGTTTTTAGGCGTCGAGCCAGAGGAAACAGGACGCGTTGCCCTGCTTCTGGCAATCAGTTTTTTCATGGGCCTTTTCCTGGCTACGGTCTCGGTTGCGGCCCAGTCCTTGTTCCTCAGCGACCCCTCCCTGACTGAAAAGTATGACTTGCCCAAAGCCCTCGTTATAGGTGGTGGATTTGGTTTTATCGCCACAGGACTCTTCAACCTTCTCATGGGAAGAATCCCATTCAGGTTCCTTGCTATCGGCTTCCTGCTTCTCATCATGGCCGGTACGGCCTTTCTTGAGTTTGGAGAAGCCTACGTGGACCAGCGCACACTGTATTATTTAGGATTTACACTGGTATTGCCCTTCACCTTCGTCAGCCAGTTGGTATTCTGGGGATCTTTTCACCGGCTCTTCAACCTGCGCCAGGCCAAACGGGTAATTGGTAGTGTCGATGTGGGGATGGATATCGCGCAGATACTCGCCTTCTTCACTATCCCCATCATGTTGAGTTTTGGGGTCCCGATCCAGTCATTGTTCATCATTGGGTTTTTCAGCCTTGTAGGCTTTCTGATCCTCTTCATCATTCTTTCCAGCCAATACCTGACCAAAAGTGCCATGGAGGCTGCAGTGGGAGTATTGAATGAAAGGGAGAATAAAAAGCTCAGCCTGATAAAGTTCTTTACCACGCGATATGTATTTCTGCTTTCAGCATTTATTGTTGTTTCATTTACCGCACTTCGATTCATAGACTATTCATTCTTGACTGTGACCTCCGTAACATGGAAGGCCGATCAAATCCCGGTGTTCCTCAGTTTGTTTGAAGCGCTCATCGTTATCCTGGGCTTCCTCTTCGCCACCTTTGTTTCAGACCGCATCCAGGAAGAATACGGATTACGCATAGCCCTCATATTAAATCCGATCCTCCTGATGATCTTCACTGGCGCTGCCCTCGCCCTCGGATTTTTCTTTGGATATGATCCCACGGAAGGTCCCATTGTCTTCTTCTTCATTGCGGTGGCCATGAGCAAGCTGTTGTGCAACACCTTGCGGGACGCATTGGACACACCTGTATTCAAGTTTTATTATGTTCCTATTGAAAAGTCGATCAAACTGGATGCCCAGACAAAGATCGAAGGCATTATCACGGCACTTGCCTCCATCGTAGCAGGGGGATTGATTGTGGTGATCAACCAATTCAAAATATTCGATTTATTGTCCATCACCCTGTTTACATTGCCTTTGGTCCTTATCTGGTACCTGATTACCAACAAGATGTATCAAGGCTACCGCGATACACTTCAGAATTCGCTTCAGCGGAACCGGTCTTCTGTTGAAGGTCACGTGGTAAGAGAGTTTACCCTGAACAGTGTGCTGGAAAAAGAAGTGAACAGCACCGCGGAAGACAAAGTTATTTACGGTTTGAAGCTCATGGAAAAGTTAGAGCCCGCGCTCTTCGAGACCTCGATCACCAAACTCTCTGAGAGCAATCTCCGCAAAGTCAAAACATTCTCCCAGGAGAAAATGAAAGAACTGGGCATTGACGGCCAGCAGAGCGACAGTGAAATTATGGGTTTGGCCAAACAGGCGATGGGCGCCGCAGAAGACAGCGACCTCCTTTCTATCTCCGCTGACAAATTGATGAAGTTGGGCAAGTCCGTGCGACAGTCGGACCGTGTACTCGCAGCAAAATTGTTGCGAAAAATGGTCACCCAACGAACCATCTTCATCCTCCTTGAGCTCCTGCGGGATGCAGATCCCAAAGTGAGGAATGAAGCCATACTCACTGCAAGAAAAGTAAAGCGATCTGAAACCTGGCCGGTGATGATTGATATGCTCACGTCGGCTTTGTATAGTAACCAGGTGACTGCGGCACTGAAAGAAGCAGGCACTGAGGTACTTCAGGTATTGGATTCAGCATTCTATAAGTCGGGGCAATCAGACCAGGTTATGCTCAAGATCGTTCAGATCATGGGTCACATCGGTGGATCAGAAGCCTGGCTGTTATTATGGAAAAAATCAGATTACCCCGATAAGCGCATCGTAAAACAGATCTTCTACTCCCTGCGATACACGAACTACAATGCCAAAGGCCGCGAGCGCAGGCAAGTGATGGACTTGCTGGATACGGAGATCGGTAAAACTATGTGGAATCTGTGCGCACAGGATGAACTTCCTGATGATGAACACTTCACTTACCTGAAAGCAGCATTGCGTGAGGAGCTGCGCGATAATTACGATCAACTTTCGCTCCTGATGTCAATTCTGTATGACCCGCAATCCGTACAACTTGTGCGCGAAAACGTGGAGACCGGTACCACGGATGGGATTGCCTACGCGCTTGAGTTGATGGACTTATTTGTAGACCAGGAGATGAAGCCCAAGCTCTTCCCCATATTTGATGACATCACGGTGAAAGAGAGAATGAATCGCCTCCTCGTCTATTTTCCGCGCGAAAACTACAACCCCGTACAGGTGGTGAATTATATCCTGAATCGCGACTTTAACCTCAACAACCGATGGACAAAAATGTGTGCCGTCTATTCATCAGCATTTATCCCTGAGTTCCGCGTCAGCCGTGGATTGATCGGACAAATGTTTAATCCTGACAAATTACTTCAGGAGACAGCCGCCTGGGTCATCTATAATAAAGACAGGGCACAATACAAGGTGATTTCCGACCGGTTACCATTGAGAGACAAGAAATTCCTGGACTCGTCCATCGAAAACAATCAACTGCTCGATGGCTTGGACGATGGATTCTACCTCGGCATTGAAATGGTTATGTTCATCAAATCTTTGCCCGCTTTCAACGGGATTCCAGGATCAATCCTCAGTGACCTTGCCGACAAGATCATCCCGGTCGATTTGAAAGCACACGATAAGATTGTATTTAACAACCCGGATGAGAATCGACCGATTTTGATTGTATCGCATGGCACCTTGAAGCTGAGAGAAGGAGGCACCGAAGTAGAGACCATGAAGAAAGGTTCTGTCTTTGGTGATCTGTTTCAGGAAGGTTCTACTGCGAAGATCACCGAGGCCGAAGCTACAGAGCGCACCGTCGTGTTCCGGATTAACCTGGCAGATTTCTACTTTGTTATGGCCAAACACCACGAATTGGTTCAGGGCCTTGTCAGGAATGTGACCAAGAGCAATAAAACTTTAGAGGTATAATTTTCATAAACGAAAAAAAGTATGGCGTACGACATCGATGTACTGATCACCTTTGCCGAAAAGGACAATGAGTCTGGCAAGAAAAGTGAAATCGGCTGGGTCACCCAGTTCAAGAAGTTTCTTGACCTCATGCTCTACCAGGTATTGGGAGAGAAGTCAAACATTGTCGTGAAGTCTGAATACGATGACTTCACTGCATCTTCTATGGACAATGCGGCCGTGATGGTCACCATTCTCTCAAAGGAGTTTGCCACCTCAGGTCGTTGCCTGGATACTGTAGAGGCTTATTATAAAGCCACCAGTGGGTCAAAAATTGAACGTGTTTTCAAAGTCCTGAAGTCGCCCCTCAACTCCGCAGAGCAGCCTCCCCGCTTGCGCGAACTGCTTGGGTATGACATGTACCAGGTAGATAACGAAACCGGTCTTATGAAGGAATACACTGACTTCTTCAGCCTGGAAGCAGAAAAACAATATTGGATGAAGATGGTGGACCTTGTCTACGATATCCACGAAACACTGATCATACTCAAGGGTGAGACCAAAGCAGAAGTAAAGAACCTCTTCAAGCGCAGAACCATTTATCTGGCAGAGACCGGACATGACCTTTCGATCCAACGCAATGTCATTCGCCGCGAATTACAACGCCATGGATATGTGGTGTTGCCAAGCCACATGCTGCCGATCCGGTTTGAAGAACTGGAAAGGGTCGTCCGCAAAGACCTTGAAGAATGCAGCCTCTCCATTCACTTGATTGGAAGTGCCTATGGTGAAATCCCCGAAGGAAGCGATCGCTCGGTGGTGGATATTCAAAACAAACTTGCCGCTGAACACACCGTGATTAAACGTTCCCGCAAGGAAGAATTTTCACGACTCATCTGGATTGCTCCAAACCTTCGCAATGCAAGTGACAAACAAAAATCATTTATAGAGTCGCTCCGCCGCGACATTGAAGCACAGGAGGGCGCAGAAATATTGCAGAACCCGCTCGAAGACTTCAAGAATATCATGCGGGAAGAGCTGTTGGCCGCGCAAACTAAAACTGCCGACCATTTCACCCCCGGTAAAACCATTTACCTCGTTCACGACAAAGTAGACCATGAACAGGTATTGCCATTGGTAGAAGTCATTCAAAAATCAGGATTCAATGTTGTCTTCCCTGCATTTGAAGGAGACCTGATGGAAGTGCGCAAACAGCACATTGACAACCTGCGCAATTTTGATGCGGCCATTATCTACAAAGGCAAAGTGAATGATCAGTGGGTAAAGATGAAAGTACTTGACTTGTTAAAAGCACCTGGGTTTGGTCGCAACAAGCCAATCCAGGGAAAAGCCATTGTGAGTGAGGCCAGCCTCGATAATTACAAAAACCAAAATGTAACCCTGATCACCGGGGATAAAAATAAATCGGCAGAGTCACTAAAAATGTTTTTACAAGAATTTAAATCCTAATACCCATGAGCCAAAAAGTAGACGAAGTACCTGGTTCACCGTCACAGGTCACCACGTACAACCCGTTTCCCGGATTGCGGCCCTTCAAGATCGACGAGAGTCACCTCTTCTTCGGTCGGGAAGGTCAGAGCGATGAGGTACTACTCAAACTTTCCAAGAGTCGGTTTGTGGGCGTCATAGGCCCCTCTGGAAGCGGTAAATCATCGTTTATTTATTGCGGTGTTT
>JAYVEZ010000351.1:0-2009 GCA_043773645.1 Cytophagales bacterium | reverse complement strand
CCGCAACCACAGCCTCCGGGGCAGCTTCCCAACAAATTCTTGGCGCCAGTCAGAACGGATGGTTGGAATTTGTTGTGTCAGAAGTCACCACCAACAGGTACATTGGTTTTAATGACTCCAATCCGGATGTTACCCCCAATAATATTGACTATGCCTTTAATATAAACAGTACCGCACTAAAGATTTTTGAGAATAATGTTTCAAAACTCACTGTGGCCGGAGCCCTTTTGCCTGGCGAGGTACTGCGGATAGAAAGAGCAGGATCCATCATCAAGTACTACCGAAATGGTGTCCTGTTGTCCTATCAGAACAATGCAGCTTTATCGACTGCCTTGATGGTTGACATTTCCTTGCAAACGAACAACGCAACATTGGTAGGGGTGAAGACTACATTTTCAACCAACACGAATACAGTTACAAGACGATTTGAGTACGACCATGTAGGTCGCCTACTCAGAACCTGGCACCAGACCAATACACAACCAGAAATCCTATTGGCGCTTAACGAGTACAATGAGCTTGGTCAATTGATTGATAAAAAGCTCCACAGCACTGTATCTAATGGTTCCGATGCCAGGCAAAGTCTTGACTATAGGTACAACATTCGCGGTTGGCTGACGAAAATGAATGAAAGTGATGTCAATATCAATGAAGCTGGTGATCCGCGGGATTTCTTTGGGATGGAGTTATTGTATGATCAGGTTGACGCCGGCATAGTCAACGCAGGAGCCTTCAATGGAAATATCTCCGCCATGAAGTGGAGCAACAACCAAAGCCTCGGAACTAAAAAGGAAAACGGATACAACTATGCTTATGACGCAATGAATCGAATTACGGCCGCTGCATTTAAAGAAAAAGCCACCTCTTGGGCCGCGGCTACGAGCAATGGCCTGTCAGAAAGCAATTATACGTATGATTTGAACGGCAACATTCTTGGTATGACACGGTATGACAAGCGAGGCTCAACAACGGCTCTCGACATCCTTGCCTACAACTATGGAACCGGCACCACAGGCAGCAACAAACTCCTGAAAGTGGCCGATACCGGCGACAAAACTTTAGGCTTCATCGATGGAACAAACACCGGGAATGATTATACTTATGATGTGAATGGCAACATGATCACCGACCAGAATAAAGGCATTACCACCGCCATCACCTATAATTTCCTCAACCTGCCAATCCTTGTAACGCGGGGAGGCAATACGGTGCGGTACATCTACGATGCCAGCGGCCGCAAACTTTCACAGGTAGCGACTTTCAGCGGGGCCCAGAAGCAAACCGACTATGCTGGCGAGTTCGATTATGAAAATGATGTACTACAGTTTATTAACCACGAAGAAGGCCGGATCATCATAGCCGCGACAAAGTTGGTCTATGCCAATAGTTGCGACGCCTCGACAGACATGACTGCTTCCAATGCAACTCTCACCACAGTAACCCAAAACGGAACAGAGAAATATGTGAAGGCTACATCCACAGGCACCGTGGCACGTACCGGCATGTTCCCTATTGGCGGGATATTTCCTGTAACCGCCGGTGAACGCTACAAGATCAGGGTGCGGGGCTATCGTGACAAGGGCACTGCGGCCAGTAGCAGTCCAGCTTACCTGTTAATTAAAGCCGACGCGGCTGATCAGGGATGGCCTGGAGCTGCTTTGCCCGTAAGTTTGACAACAGCACCAACAGAATCATGGATTGAACAAATCGTGACCATTCCCGCCGGAGCCACCGCACTTCAGGCTGGCGTAGTTTGGAATACCGTACTGGCAGGAGAAATAATTTACTTGAATGATTTTGAGATCACCAAGCTTTCGGTGAATGCAACTCCAGAATACCAATACAACCTAAAAGACCATTTGGGCAATGTGCGCACTTCTTTCACAAGCGTAACCAGTGTTGATCAGACGACTGCCACCTACGAAGTAGCGAACCAGGCAACGGAAACCGGGCAGTTCGTACGCTATACAACAGCCAAACGCGTGAATGCGGCTATCTTCGACCATACC
>JAYVEZ010000350.1:0-4950 GCA_043773645.1 Cytophagales bacterium | reverse complement strand
GAAGGGCTCACCTTTTGAGGGATGTGGTTGGTGAGCGAGATGGAATAAAGTGAATCACCGGGATTCTTGTCGGGATTCCAATTGAAGTACAATTGTTTGCCGTCTTCGGCCCAGAATACAGCACTGGGTGATACACCAATCCATTTGGGGTCTCTCATGATTTTTTCAACTGTGAGGGTAGTAAGTTGCTGGGCGTACGAGGGGAAGCTTACCAACAGGAGAACGATAACCTTTTTCATAAGAGTATGGATCGATGAATAAGACGTGAAATTATCGAAATTCACAAGCTGGGGAAGCGCAGATGTGATGGGTGGTTAAGGATTTGAAAGCCCATTTAATCAGGCTTGGAAGGGATCTAATTATTGTTCTTTGGACTTGGTCAGGTCTCCAAACAGGCTATTGAAAGCCGAAAGAATCAGGCTGAAGGCCAGGGCCCACCAGAAGCCATCCACGGAGAAGCCATCCACGGAGAAGCCATCTACAAAGTGATCCACCAGCAGAATGATGATGGCATTGATCACCAGCAGGAACAATCCAAGGGTGACTATTGTAATGGGTATAGTCAAAATCACCAGGATGGGTTTGACAATGACGTTAGAAACCGAAATGAGCACGGCTACCAATAGCGCAGCCCAATAGTCCTGAACATGAGCGCCCGGAAGCAAATAGGCGGTAAGCATGACGGCAACACCGGAGAGAAGAAAGCGAACAATTTGATTCATCTGGTCATTCTATGATTTGACAACCAAAGTTAGCCACAGATTGCACAGATTTGCACAGATTTTCGTGGTAATCCCTGCCTTTGCCGAAGCAGCTCCGCGCAGGAAGGAGTGCGATCTGTGGCAAAATTGCGGTACTATGGATTTATTACGAACCATTCGTGTTAATTAATTCGAAGAATGTACGCCATCGTTGACATAGAGACCACGGGAGGATATGCGGACAACCACCGCGTAACTGAAATTGCTATCTACCATCATGATGGCATCCAGATTACAGACAAGTTTCAAACGCTGATCAACCCAGAGCGCCGTGTGCCGGATTTCATCACAGGACTGACAGGCATTACCACCGAAATGGTGCTCCAGGCACCAACATTTGGAGACATTGCCCAAGAGATTCACGGGTGGTTGAAAGACAGGGTATTTGTGGCGCACAATGCCCACTTCGATTACAGTTTTCTAAAAAAAGAATTTGATGACGCCGGCATTCAATGGAGCACAAGAAAACTTTGTACCGTCCGTCTCGGACGAAAAATAATACCGGGCCTCGACTCGTACAGCCTGGGTCGATTGGCAGAGAGTCTGGGGATTCGAATTCCCGACCGTCACCGCGCAGGAGGAGATGCGGAGGCAACAGCAAAGATCTTTGACATTTTTCTCAAGCGCGACATTGATGGAGTGATCGCAAAAGCCCTGAAAAGAAGTTCAGGCGAAACCATCCTGCCTCCCAATTTGCCCAAGGATGATTTTGACAAATTGCCCCCGAAGGCTGGCGTATACTATTTTCATGATGCCCACGACAACATTATTTATGTTGGTAAAGCGATCAACATTAAAAAGCGGATTGCAGGTCACTTCTCAGGTGACGCTCGAGAATGGAATCGCTCCAACATCCGGAACGAAATCCACCACATCACCTATGAACTCACCGGCAGTGAATTGATTGCCTTGATTCTGGAATCACAGGAGATCAGAAAGCGATGGCCGAAATACAACCTCGCTCAGAAATACAAGCTGGAAGAATGGGGTATTTATGATTACCAAGACCGCAATGGTTACCTGCGCTTTGTCGTGAACACAGTAACCAGAAACTCCACACCGCTAATTACATTCAGCACCAAAGGCGATGCATGGAGCTTTTTATGGGAAAAAGTGAGGAGTGCTGATCTATGTCCTAAGCTATCCGGACTTCAGACAGCGAAGGGTCCGTGCTATGCTCATCAGTCCGGGACGTGCAAAGGGGCCTGTGAGGGAAAAGAATCTCATGAGGAATACAACAGGCGGGCACAAAACTCAATAGACTCGTTTTTTGAGGAGGGCGAAACAGTGGCGATTATTGGCAGGGGAAGGAGCTCAGAGGAGAAATCATTGGTGCTGGTGGAGAAGGGTGCCTACCTGGGCTTTGGCTTTTTGGATAGGGACATTGCCATCCCTGACTTTGAATCAGCGAGGAATTATATCAAGATAAGCAAGGAAAACAGGGTCGTTCAAAATCTTGTTAATTCGTATTTACTAAACCCACGGGGTGTGGAAATTATTGAGTTTTAGTTGGACAAACTGAGGTGGTTATCCCTTCTTTCGGAGGCTCCGTCAACCCCCGAAACAACGCTGGGGCCGGTTGAATAATCCTCTAAAATCTCTTTGACGTTTTTAAAACCCAAATCCCTAATATTGCGATTAAATTTTCTGGAAAAAGACGCATATGGCATTTGAAACGACAACGGAACAGCAGCAAGAACACCGTCGGAAGATAGATCAGGTGTATAGTGAAGTAGCCAAAGTGGTGGTCGGGCAGCAGTACATGGTCAACCGCCTCCTCATAGGCTTGTTTACCAACGGGCACGTATTACTGGAGGGCGTTCCCGGCCTGGCCAAGACGCTCACCATATCTACCGTTGCCAAGGTGCTGCACCTGGATTTTCAACGCATCCAGTTTACGCCCGACCTGTTGCCGTCCGACCTGGTGGGGACCATGATTTACAACCAAAAGGATGGAAAGTTTGAGGTGAAGAAAGGCCCGATTTTCGCAAACATTATTTTGGCGGATGAGATCAATCGGTCGCCCGCGAAAGTGCAGTCGGCTTTGCTGGAGGCTATGCAGGAGAAGACAGTTACCATTGGAGAAACCACATTCACACTGGACAAACCCTTTCTGGTACTGGCCACACAAAACCCAGTTGAAAACGAGGGCACCTATCCGCTTCCGGAAGCGCAGGTTGACCGTTTCATGATGAAAGTGTTTGTCGACTATCCAACCAAGGATCAGGAACTGGAAATCATGCGGAGGATATCCAACCTTCAGTTTGATTTTACGGTGAATACGGTGTTGACCAAGGAAGACATTTTTGCCATTCGCGCCGAAGTCAACAAAACAAAAATTTCAGAATCCCTGGAACGATACATTATTGAACTTGTATCAGCTACACGCAAGCCGAAAGAATACAAACTTGATCACGAAGCTCAATACATCCAGTTTGGCGCTTCCCCCCGCGCCAGCATCAACCTCAACCTCGCTGCCAAAGCGATGGCATACCTGGAAGGCCGCGACTATGTGCTGCCGGAAGACATCAAGGAAGTAGCCCGTGATGTAATGAACCACCGCATTATTCTGAATTATGAAGCGGAGGCTGATAATGTCAAAACGACCGACATTATAAAAGCCATTCTAAACAAGGTGCCCATCACGAAGTAAGGTTATCCATACTTTACTTAGATGAATTTGCCATTAACGCAATGTTATTTGGCCGAAGTGGCTAAGAGCTTCACTATCATCTGAATTAATTCAATACATGTTCGTAATGTAGGGGCCAGGGCATCGTTCCTGCCTGCCGGTTTTAACAATTCCGTAACACAGAAGCAGTAGCCGGGTAATATTCGGCAGCGACCTTTGCTGGCGACTAATTCACCCCTATGATACGTCATCTCATTCTGTGCATCTCCCTCATTTTCCTTGCTTCGTCGGCCTTTGGGCAAGGGTCCATCGCGGGCAAGATCGTCGATTCCAAAACGGGAGAGGGGGTCATTGGTGCCAACGTAGTCATCCAGGGTACCACACAGGGCGCGGCCACGGATTTGGACGGAAATTTTCTCATTAATAATGTAAAGGAAGGAACTTATACCCTTCAGATTTCTTCCGTAATGTATAAGACCCATACTGTTCCTGATGTCAAAGTTGAATCAGCAAAAAAGATCACCATTGATGTGCCGCTGGCCGAAGACGTGGCTGAATTGCAGGAAGTGGTCGTCCAGGGCACCCGACACACCGATACCGATTTTGAATTGTTGCGGTCCATCAAGGAAGCAAAGGTCGTTGTGGTGGGGATCACAGCGGAACAAATTGGGAAGACCCTCGACCGCGATGCTGCACAGGTGTTGCGCCGTGTTCCCGGGGTGACCATCCGCGGAGATCAGTTTGTGCAGGTACGCGGTCTATCGGAGCGGTATAATCCGGTCATGCTGCACAATACATATGCCCCCAGTGTAGAAACAGATATCCGTTCTTTTTCATTTGCCACTTTACCCAGCAATCAATTGGACCGCATGCTTGTCTTCAAGAGCCCTTCTGCCGATATCCCTGGAGATTTTGCCGGTGGTGTTGTGAAAGTGTTTACCAAAAGCATACCTGAGGAAAACGGATTTGTTGTTGACTACAGCACCCAGGTGAGGGCAGGTACAACGTTCAATGATTTTTACCAACAGCAAAAAAATCCTGGATACCTGACAGGCTTCAATACAGGCTACTATAATTTGCCGGCTGGCTTTCCTGCCAATGTATCCAAAGTGACGGGCGATGCGTTGGTGACTACCGGGCGCTCCTTGAAGAACCTTTGGGACCCCAAGCAATCCATGGCGATTCCTGACCAGCGGTTCACACTCACATACAATAAGAAATTCAAAGTGGGAAAAGTGGAAGTGGGTAACATCAGCGCCCTCAACTACTCCAATGCCTATGCGACCTACACAGTCCAGCGCAATGACTACACCACAGCCGGAAATGTACAAGACCAGAATTTTGGCTTTAGCGACAAACAATACAACCAACAAGTCCGTACTGGATTTCTTTTCAACTGGGCTTTTAAGTTTAACCCCAATAACATTATTGAATTCAAGAATTTATACAATCAAACGAGCAACGATCAGTATGTTGATCGAACTGGGACAGGCGTCAGTGAAGGCCAAAAAAATGGTGCGTTTGACAAAGTTTATCGCGGAATTTACTCAGGGCAAC
>JAYVEZ010000349.1:0-3149 GCA_043773645.1 Cytophagales bacterium | reverse complement strand
ATGGCAAAAATCAGCTGCGTCACCGCTGAATCGATCAGCGCCGTATTTGAATCAAAACCAATGCTGGTGATAACAAAATACTGGGCCATCATCCATGCTGTCCACCACACAGCGTAGGCAACGGTAACTTTTGAGACTGAAACAGGGGGCCTTAACACAGGTTAGAAAGCGGGTCGGTAGTTCAATTGCAAAGAGGCAGCTTTTTGATGGACATGGTGCACATAGGCGCCAGCCTCTTCACGTTCTTGTATTTGGGAATACACCTCAAGTCCATCGGCCAGTTCCTGCAGCGGTATAAGTTCCTCCACATTTACAAATTCCCACTTCACCGATTGTTGCCGATCGTTGATAAAGTGATCTTCTTCTGTGATGCCCAACACCCGTGCTTTCAGCAGCGCTTCTTCAAAGCTTGTTGCCTGTATGAGTCGCAGATGCTCGTCAAATTGAGATTTTTGCATGTTTTCTCCGTTCGCAATCTTGAATATCACTTTGGCAATGTACCAGTTCATATTTTTGTAATTTTCTTTTTGCTTAAGATCAACTCTTCAATAACTTTTGATGTCAATGCCACCAAAGACGCAGGTGCCTTTCAATACCAGTAACTTGTTACTGTCAGGGCTGTCCTTCATCAGGGGACGTTTATCAGTGATGCCCCCAAATACGCAAACAATTTCGGACTTAATATTCCAGTTGGCAGGGACAATCAATTTCGTTCCTCCAAATGCCTGTGTTATTTCAATGGTGGCAGTCCCGACAAAGTCGGCCTGGGTAAGATTTAGATCGGTACCCCCAAAGAAAGTTGTGATTTCTCCACCCTTGAAGTCTTTGGAGATAATATTCTTTCGTGTGCCCCCGAAAATTGAAACATATTCAAAGGAGTCTTCGGAGGAGATAGTATTGGAGTCCCAAAAGTTTCGCCTTCCTCTTTTTGGCCGGAAGATCATATACAGTCCGATCACTATGATGATGGTAGGCCAAAAGAAGTGCCGGAAGTCATCAAATCCCCACAACAATCGATTAGCCAGGAAAAAGCCGCCTACCAATATAGGAAAGACCCACCCGCCCGGCCGGAAGGAACGACGCGCACCAATGTAGACACCAACTCCGATGGCAATCATTTCCCATGAAAACATCCATCTTGGAATGTCAACACCTGCCTGGCGGGCAAAAATGAGACCCCCGACAACCACCAGTACCAGACCGGCCAGAACCCTGCCTGAATTTGAATCCAAACTCCTGTGCTCACGGCTGTCTCCTGAAATCCTGTCCTTTATTTTGTTCGCATAGTTTTCATCCTTGTAATCTTCCATGACATTTGAATTTATATACAAATCAACGCATCGATTGGAGTTTCAGCCATGACAGATAGGCAAATCCAGATACAATGTAGGTGAATGGCCGCTTGACGTCGGCGAATAAGGCCGACCGGCACCGATACACATCCAGGACTATGTCCGGTACTTCACAAACCGACGTGAATCCTCAACATATCCTGCCTTGAGGTAAAACGCGTGGGCGTCCGTCCTTCTTAAATTGCTCGTTACTTCGAGTTTTACACAGTCTTGTTTCAACAGGATTTTTTCAGCGGCTTGCAGCATTTGACTGCCAATACCCCTGGACCGGAATTTTTCATCAATGCAGAAAGAAGTAATTCGCCCCAGCTTACCATGCCAATGGGCCAGGTCAAACCAATGTAAAGAAACAAATCCCACCACCTTGTTGTCCAGGTCAGCTACCAGCATGCGATAGTCATCGCGACCGTGAATGGCAATTTTTTCCATCACATCCTTCTCTTCAAAGTCCGGATAGCCAAGTTGACCCAACAAAATCTTGATGAACGGGGCATCGGATGCCTCTGCCTGACGAATGGTTATCGGTGTCACGATTCTGCAGGAGATTTTAACATCCACTTCATAAGCGGTCCGCTGGTCATGCTCGTCACGAGGGCCATGATGACCAGGGAAACAAATACTTTTTCATTGATCAGCCCGCTTTCAAGTGCCACGATTCCCAGGATGATTTCCATGGCGCCGCGCGCATTCATCCCAAAACCGGCCGCCAGTGACTCACGCCAGGTAAAGCCACCAAGCCTTGTGCCCACCCCGCTTCCAATAATTTTCCCTGCAAAGGCAATGATCAGAATCACGAGTGTGAGCCATGGATCGAAGTTCACGAGAAAATTTACTTTAAGGCCAATGGCCACAAAGAATAGTGGTGCAAAAATGTTATTAATGAATTGATGGACAATTTCTTTGGCACGCTCGCTCATGTGCTCGGAGTCGCCGAGAGCGATGCCCACGATGAATGCACCAAACACCGCGTGGATGCCAATGTATTCCGTAAAGGCAGCGGCTAGAAAGCACAGGGAGAGGGACAACGCGAGCAAACCTCCCGGCCACGCCAATTTCTTGTTTACCCACGGAAGTATTCGGTTGAGAAGACCTCGTCCGATGGTTAGCATAAAGGCCATGAACCCCACCGTGAGCAGGAACGTATAGACTACGGAAATCTGTCCGCCCTTGCCAATCATTCCAAGGATTATGGAGAAGATCATCCAGCCAATCACGTCATCCACCATGGCCGAGGCCACGACCAGCATCCCGATTTTCGTTTTGAATAATTTCAGGTCCATCATGATCCGCACAATCACTGGCAATGCAGAAATGGCCATCGCCGTACCCATGAAGAGCGCGAAGAGGAGGTGGTCTGTGCCGAGGGCATCACCAAAGAAATCCGGAAATGAATAGGGAATGATGAAGCCAAGAAAAAAAGGTATGACCAGTCCAAACAAGCTTGAGGAAATGGCTTGCTTTCCCTGTTGAAAGACAATGTGCAAATCCACTTCAAGGCCCGCAATAAACAACAGCATGACTACGGCCACCTTGGTAAAGCCATCCAGTACAATGGCGGAAGCACCGGTACTGGGAAACAGCATGTCAAATGAGTCGGGTGAAAAGGTGCCAAGGATCGTTGGGCCCAGGATAAGGCCAGCAATGATTTCACCCACCACGGCGGGCTGCTTGAATTTTCTGGCCACCTCGGCCATGACCCTGCCAAAGGCAAGCATCACGCTGAGTTGAATCATAAGGTGAATCAACTCTGCATGCGAAAGTTTAGCCATGATTCGGCTCCTTTCTTTGTTGGACGAT
>JAYVEZ010000348.1:0-2525 GCA_043773645.1 Cytophagales bacterium | reverse complement strand
AAGTTGGGCTTTGAGCAATTTACTTTCAGGAAGCTCGCGGAGGAAATTCAATCAACAGAAGCATCTGTGTATAGATATTTTGAAAACAAACACAGACTCTTGCACTACCTCGTTGCATGGTACTGGAGTTGGATTGACTACCGGCTCGACCTCTCAGCTGCAGGTCTTTCATCTCCTGAGCAAAAGTTGAAATCAGCCATCCGGGTGATTACGGCAGAGAAAAGGTACGATCCCACATTCGAATTCGTGAATGAAGAAGCCCTTCACCGGATTATCATTGCCGAGCTCGACAAGACCTTCCTGACCAAATGGGTAGACAATGACAACAAAGAAGGACTCTTTGGGGGGTTCAAAACAATCTGTAAAAAATTGTGCGCGTTTATTCAGGAGCTTAATCCCCAGTACCCCTTTCCAAATTCACTGGTGAGCACAATCCTGATGGCTGCCAACCAACAATTGTTTTTTTTGCAGCATCTGCCGTCTCTGTCGAGTTTTTCCAAAGAGGATGCGCCAAAGATACAACACGAAGCGCTCCAGGAGTTTATAGAAAGTACCGTGTTCAAAGCAATAGGGAAATAGGTTATGCTTACGAATTTATCAATCGTTACGATTTTACGCGAAACAGGGCTCGCCCTGAAGCATGACATCGACCTGGATGAAATCAGGAACGTGGAAATGAACAACCGATCCTACTCAAGAGAAGAACTTAATGAATTCAAGCGTGACCTGATGGAAGCGGGCAATCCCTCAAGAATAGTTTTCTTGGAATATGCGCTCCAGGAAGATGAATTTACAAAGTTTCAACAACATCAAGACAGCCCCATTGTCGTCTTTCTCAATGATCCTTTGAATCCGACGCCAGCTTTGTTGATTCCGTCCGAGAAAAGCTCCCGGATGATTCGCATCGGCGAAACCAGACTTCACAGCACAGACTTGAACCCGACGGCATTCCATTCATTCCTTCGAAATGATAAGAATGAAATCATCTGTCTTGCCTCGTTGGTTTATGAGAGCCCTTTCAGCGACACGGACGAATCAGAAGAAATGAGTCCGGTGAAAAGGCTCATCCGATTGTTGGGTACTGAAAAAAGAGAAATTGTGTATATACTCTTCTATGCGCTCATCATAGGATTAGTCAGTTTGGTATTGCCGTTGGGTATTCAAACCACTGTTGAGTTGATCTCCGGGGGGGTCGTTTTCAGTTCGGTTTACCTGATGATCGGGCTGGTCATTCTGGGTGTGGTGATTGCAGGCGGGTTGCAGATCGTGCAGCTCAGCATGGTTGATTTTCTTCAAAGACGGGTATTTACCAAAGCCGCGCTTGAGTTCGCGTATCGCATTCCGAGGCTTCGCCTGGAAGCCATTTCCGGAAAATATGCTCCTGAACTGGTAAATCGTTTTTTTGATGTCATGACCGTGCAAAAGGGTCTGCCCAAGCTTTTGATTGATTTGTCTTCCGCGACGATTCAAATTCTTTTTGGCTTGCTCTTGATATCCCTGTATCATCCATTCTTCGTGTTCTTCGGATTGATTCTGCTGACAGTGCTGGTCATGATTTTCTATTGGACGGGTCCACGTGGTTTGCGATCATCCATCCAGGAATCCAAATACAAATACAAAGTGGCGCAATGGCTGGAAGAACTGGCGCGGGCCATTCAATCATTCAAGCTTGCGGGCAATTCGGATTTGCCCATCCGACAAACTGATTACAACGTCAACAATTATTTGAAGCACAGGAAAATACACTTCAACGTGTTGGTTACACAATTCTCATTCATTGTCTTGTTTAAAGCCACCATCACGGGAGGTCTACTCATTGTTGGAACCGTTCTGGTCGTGGATCGTCAAATAACCCTGGGGCAGTTTGTGGCTTCTGAAATTGTCATCATTCTTATCCTCAATGCCGTGGAAAAAATAATTATGTACATGGATGTTGTTTATGATCTGCTGACCGCCGTTGATAAAATTTCCCATGTCACCGATATACCCATTGAACGAGCCGGTGGACTGGATTTCAAATCAACGCAACCCAAAGGCTTCCGTGTAGAGGTGAGGGACCTCTCCTATTCGTTTCCATCGGGTGATAATATATTACAAGACATTACGCTGTCGGTACAGTCTGGCGAACGCATCTGTATCGCCGGGCCGGGCGGATCCGGCAAAACCGTGCTTACCAATATCATCAGCGGTCTCTATTCCAATTTTAAGGGGATTGTTACAATTGATCAGTATTCCATACGCGATCTTGATCTGGCGCACCTTCGCGAAAGAATCGGCAAGAACATCAGCCAGCAAGATTTGTTTGAAGGTACATTCCTTGAAAACCTGACCAGTGGCAACCCACATATTTCTGTGGAGCAAGTCATTTTGGCGTTGGAAAAGGTGGGGCTTAATGAAACCATCCATCGGCTTCCCGAAGGGCTCAGTACACCCATGATCAGCGGGGGCAAGGGATTGCCGGATACTGTTATTCAGAAGCTGATTCTCAGCAGGTGTCTTGCAAAACAACCCAAGTTGCTCATTCT
>JAYVEZ010000347.1:0-2452 GCA_043773645.1 Cytophagales bacterium | reverse complement strand
TGGTCCGTTGGTGCCTCCCAACTCCCTATTGAAAAAAATGACGAAGGCGGATCATCCAAAGTACAATACTACGTCCAATTCAAAAAGGATTTTGAATCGGCTGAGGAGATGAACAAGGTATTGAATCCTGCGGCAGACACCCTTTTCAGGGTAAGAGCGACGTTCGAAAAAAAGTTTCGATGGTTTTACACGTACATAAAATATACGGAGACCATCCTCCCGGTGAACCGATTCAAAAAGATATCCCCAGCCGATTATTTGAATCAGGAAGACAATCAATTTATTGACCGTTTGCCGGCGGAGGGCAAGAGCATTTCCAAGGCAGACAGCCTGTATTTGCAACTGCTCAATGTGAAGATCGGAGAGACGTTCGCCAACATGGCAATATTCAATGAGGAGTTTGATATAATGACTGAATTGATCAAGCGTGGCAACCTGGAGGGTAGATGGTTGGATACCCTCGTAAGAAAAAAGGAATTTATCTATAATCGCATCGACAAAATGAAAGGTGAACCGGACTTTGCGCTCCTGATGGCCGATACCCTCCACATTCCCCTTGATCGGGTAAAGGCGACGGTGGATGCACGGGAATTGTCCAAAGACCTGAATGCAAGAATCAGCTTCATGGGATTTGCCAATGATGGAAAATATGTAAATGCCATCTCCATGCCCTGGACTGTGGTAAATACCAATGCAGATTCGGTTGCCGGAAACAAGCTCATCTGGCGCCCCCTGGTAACAAAGTTTCTTTTCACGGAATATGAAATGAGCGCAGAATCAAGAAAGTTGAACGTTTGGGTCTTGGTCGTTTCTATTGTAGTGGTGCTGCTCACATTGTTTCTATGGCGAAGGAAGTAGTGCAAGGGGTCCTGCACCTTCAAGGTGCAGGACCCCTTGCACCAGGGATGACATTTCTTTCCTCCCAACACGACAATTATCATACTATTTGACAGGGTGGGACGGTAGTTTGGGCTTCCATTTAAACGGATAAGCCCATGCGTACGAGTTCAGAATTAACGACCGCCCAAACCGGCAGCCTCGTGTTGCTTCGTTTGCTTATTGGATGGCATTTCCTGTATGAAGGTGTGATCAAGTTGTACAGTCCTGGCTGGACAGCCAAAGGGTATTTGCTCAGTGCCAGTTTCCTGCAGCCCGTCTTTCGATGGATGGCAAGCGAATCAATCATATCCACCATCGACGTCCTGAATATTGCTGCACTGGTATTGGTGGGGGCGGGGCTGTTGCTCGGCTTCAAGACGAAGTGGGCGAGCCTGATCGGATTCGGTTTGCTGATGATGTATTACCTCGCGCATCCACCCTTCCCGGATTTTCCGCAAGGCCCCAGTGAAGGAAGCTACTGGCTTGTCAACAAGAACCTCATTGAGGCGGTAACCTTGGTTGTCATCTTCCTTTTCCCTACGGAAACTTCATTTGGGATCGAAAAACTCTGGTCGAAGAACACAACTGAAAATGTTAAACTCTAAACTGAACAAGGATATGGCAACAGAAAGCAGTTCATTCAGCAAGCTATCCAGACGCGATTGGCTTAAGACTTTGGGTGGTATTCCGATTTTTGGGGCCATCTGGTCGGCGGGGGCAAACTTCAGCGGCAAGGTAAAACGCGAGCGGAATCTCTTGCTCGAGACGTTGAACATCAAAGCCTCAGCACCTCCAGCAACCGGGGCCATGACGGGCCAACCTTTGCGGATTGGCATTGTTGGGTTTGGCGGCCGGGGTGAACACCTGGTTCGCTCAGTCGGATTTGCAACAACCGAATGGCTGGAGGAAATGAATAAGGCGGCTTCAACCAATCCAAATGATACGCGTTTGTCAGAGTTCAAAGAACAGGAGAGCCTGAATGTCAAGCTCACCGCGGTGTGTGATGTCTTTGATGTGCACGCAGAAAAAGCTTTGCGCTCATTCAACCAGGGCAACAATACTTGTAAAAGATTTCGCAACCATAAGGATCTCCTTGCCAGTGGCGAAGTGGATGCCATCATCATCGCCACCCCAGATCATTGGCATGCACCCATTGCCATCGATGCCCTCAAAGCAGGAGTTCATGTGTATGTTGAAAAGCCGATGACGCACAACATCCAGGAAACGTATGATCTTCGTGAGGCGGTGTTGAGTAACCCGAAGATGGTGTTTGCATTGGGGCATCAGCACCGTCAGACCCAGAGTTTCCTTACGGCACAAGACACCATCGCCAAGAATGTGTTGGGTCATGTGTCCCTGGTGGTCACTGCCACCAACCGGAATGATGACAATGGAGCGTGGCAGTACGACATTGATCCGGAAGGATCCACCAAGACCATCGACTGGGATTTGTTTCTGGGAAATGCACCGAAGATCCCGTTCACACCGGAGCATTTCTTCCGCTGGAGAAAATGGTGGGCCTATGGTTCAGGGTTGTCGGGAGATTTAATGACCCACGACTATGACCGCATCA
>JAYVEZ010000346.1:0-6062 GCA_043773645.1 Cytophagales bacterium | reverse complement strand
AAGGGCTTAGAGATAAGGGCAATGGATCCTCAGGCTTCACGCCAGAATATGTGGAGAAAGAATCCAAAGAATGGTTGGTATGGTATCAAAAACTTTCTCCACAAAAAGATCAATGGAAGAAGTTTGTAAACGATTCAAGGAAAATGTGGCTTACACCCATCGCCGTGCCAGAGACGAAACTCAAAATGATAAAATGCCCTACCCTGATTGTGATGGGAGACAAGGATATCATCACCCAGGAACATGGTCAGTATCTCCACGATACCATCAGGGGCAGTGAGCTCTTTGTAGTTACGGGCTCAGGGCACAACACATTTAATCTGAAACCGGAACTGATGATCAAGCTGGCGTTGGATTTCTTTGGGAAAAAATAGTTACCTCTCCTATTTCCTTCCAACCGCTGCGTTGACCATGGACTTATCTCCGGTCATCTGCCAATAAATCAAGGATACAGGAATGATCCCCACCCGATTAAACTCATCCATGAATTCTTTGAGCACAAATCTTCCTTCCCTTTGCCTGGAGTATTCCGCTATGAGCTGGTCAATTTGAATTTTGCCGATCACATAGCTCGCCTCATACCCTGGTTGTTGCAAATACATTTGTTCCTCGTGCTGTATCGTACCCCCGTCGGCTGGCAGCAGTCCCCAGGGAACCCACTTGGAAGCAAATTGTGTGGACTGATCAAAATTCATTTCCTGACCGTGCTGGTATAAACCTCCAAGCCCTCTGGCACATCGCTGAGCCAGCATAATATAAATAAGTTCCTGGGCACGCGGTCGGTCTTTTAACAGTCCGGCATTCATCACCAATTCCTCCATGGCCGTGGCAAACCCTTCTGCACGGTTGTCAAAAATGTTGCTGAGTAAGTTGGTGGCTCGAATCGGACTTTCATTCGGTTCTTCGCGGTTGCGTGCCAGTTCAATCCAGTGGTACATGTGTGCCCGCATCGCCATGGGGTCGCGGTAGTCGACCTCAGCAAAGAAACCACGCAGTTGATCCGTAGGGACAAACTCCTGTATCTGTGCACGCATGGCTGGTTCCATGTATGGCTTCACCGTTAGGAATTCTTCTTTATCGAGAAATTCCATGTATTCCTTCACACCTTTATTCAACATCTCATCATAGTCCTTGGCATTGTTCTTCTTTTCAAGTTTGGGTACTCTCCGATTGCGGTGCTCAGCAAATCGCAATGCACTGTGCGCCCGGTAAAGCTCACGCTTAACCAGCAACTCTTCTTCCGACCAGGTATAGGGCACCAAATGAACCTGTTGCAGGTTCCAGGTAAAATTCTCCTTCCCCACACCGGACACACCCGTTTTATTTGGGGCTTGTGTTTGTAACCAGCTCATGAACTTATTCGATGCTTCCATGGCCTCCCGTGCGGCGGTTGCAAGATCAGGATGGGTTTCTCGTACGGTATAGGAGAACTCCTCAAGCATTTTACTTTGTTCCTGGATGCTCCGTATTCCAGTAACCCAAAGGTCTTTGGCATTGCCGGTAAGGTTTATGCCGGCCTGCTGAAATACCTCCGAAGCCTTTCGAAGGCGGCCTGCAATCTCATGGGCATCGGCTTGAGACAGCGGCCAGGCATATTCAGGTAACTCTACCCTACCATAAATGTGGGGACCTTCACGCCCGGGTGTATCCGAGAGGTCAGGAAAAAACCATACATAAAAAGCTGGATCCCTAACCCAGGGTTGTTGTACCCGAAGCTCAAAGTCAAGTCCGTTGATTTCAGCCCATACCAAGTACCAATCAACCTGATGTTTGATGGGCCAGCCGGTAGTATCAAATGCCTCAAGGCGTTTTTGCCAGTCGGGTAAGGCCCTTTCCTGTTTCTTCATCGCCTTGCCGGAATAGTCCGGAACTCCGTTGATCATTTCCGGAGATTGAAATTCACGCCATTCTTTGAAGAAGGTGAGGAGTTCTTCGTAGGTCTTTCCACCGGGTACCTTTTTAGAGGGTGCGGAACAAGATCCTGCTAAAAGAAGAAGTATAATGGTTGGTAAGAAGATCGCCTTGAGTTGTCGAGTCATGATGATGTAGTATTAGGAAAATTGCAGGTTGAATATTGTGCTCAATATTGAATATCGAATTTTGAATCTTGAATAATGAATGTTGAAGTGACTCCAATTTATCATTAAACACCCAACATTTAGCATTTTTCCTGTCATTTGCCATAAACTGGTGACACCCAATTTTCCGCAGGAGCATACTTGCTGGCACTCGCCCACCGGATCCCACGCTTCATCATTTCAAGTGCTTCCGGCCTTTCGGTGACATGAGTCAGGTTGTGCCCCACCGATGTATAAAAAATTCTTCCCTTTCCATACTTCTTCTTCCAGGTAACGGGCATAACACATCCATCGATCCAGGAATTTACCTTGCCATTAAAGCGGGTCGTGGCCAGCACTTTTACATTGGGGTCAACGTGCATGTAATATTGTTCGCTCTGCATGGGAAAACCCTTCAATCCTTTCGTTACCAAATCCTTGTGATCGGTGATATCTACTGTATATCCAATAACTCCTCCGGGATGGGCCACCCACTGTCCGCCGGTCATGAACTGGTATTCCGGATTATTGCGAAAAGCATCGCACATACCGCCGTGCCATCCGGCCATGCCAGTTCCATTTTTTTCAATCGCTTCCAGCAAACCCTTCTGCTGATCATCGGTGATTTGTGACATGGTGAAAATCTGCATCACCAGGTCAATGCTATCCATCAGGGCCTTGTCTGTATACGGTTGCAAATCAGTATGAAGTTGGACATCGGCTCCTTCTGACTTCATCCACTCCGTCATATAGTTAGCGAACTTCTCGGGCTCATGACCCTCCCAGCCTCCGTATGTAAAAAGGATTTTTCTGCCCTTCAATGAAGGAAGCGCCGCCTCATCTGCTGGCATTTCAGCTTGACCCATGGCAGGCAGGGCCATGGCAGAACCGAGCACCAGAGCTCTTGTCAGAAATGTCCGTCTGTCACTTTTTGTCATGCGTGAAATTTATACAAATCGATCTTCTGTTGAACAAGTCTTATCAAAAAATACTTAGTGGATTTTTATGACATATTGATAGACCATCTCTGAAACACTCGCCAATGCCTCCACGCCGGCCTTCTCGTCTTTCAGACCCTTTGACAATACCACCAGCACATACATCCTGCCATCGGGTAGATAAACGATGGCAGAATCGTGATGAACCCCGGTGATCCATCCCGTCTTGTGTGCTACCCGCACCTCCTTGGGAAGCCTTGCAGGAATGATGTCATTGAATTTCTGGTCCAGCAGGATATTCTTCATCGCTTCAGATGCCTCCTCATTGACCGCTTCTCCTTTGGCAATCTTTTCAAACACCAACATTAAATCATTGGCGGTTACAGAATTATTTAGACCCTTTGCAAAAGCCTTTGAATCCTCCACACCCCGCAACACCTGAATGTCATGTGCGCCATAATCACGCATGGTCCGGGTAACATTCATTGCATCTACCAACTCGATGAGAATATTGGTAGCCAGGTTGCTGCTGGCAATGATCATGTCATACACCACCGCAGAAACCATTTCCTTCCTGCCCACTTTCTTGTAGATTTCCGGCTCACTGTCATCTTCCGGATTCAGGCTAAAAGGACTTCCGTCCACAATGCTTTTGAATTCATTCTTGATAATAATTGAATCGGTCATTGCAAATTTTCCCTCGCTGGCTTGCTTAAAAACCTCAATCATCACCGGGGTTTTCATCGTGCTCGCAGCATGAAATACCTCATGTTCATGTATTAATAACTTCTCGCCGGTTTTCAGATCTTTGAAGGCGACCGCATAGATTCCATTGTCCTTCGGTAGAAAAGTCCGGATGTCTGTCGAAAGTTTTTCAATGGGTGACTCACAAGAGCACAGAACTAAAAAGGCACCCAGCAATACATTATAGCTCCTCAGTTTCATGCTTTTTCTCTCTTTGTTACAACCAACCATTTTCCATATACCAAGACACCGTTTCTTTCATTCCCTTTTCCAAATCATATTCGGGTGCGGAAGAAAGGTCTTGCCACACCTCGCTGCTGTCACACAACCAATTTCCCTGGCTTATTTCATTCAATTTTTCCACATTTAAAAAGGGTATCGTTCCGGCAAGGCCGTATATTTTTTCAACGGCAAGAATAGTCCACCGCAGGGCCGCCAGGGGAACTACCACCTTGAATGTCCTTCTGCTCAACATTGATTTTAATGTGGCTCCCAAATCCTGCTTATCGTAACTCTTCCGGTCTGAGATCAGGTAACTTCGATGGACAGCGCTGGTGCCAAGCAGTCCGATAACGGCGCGTGACAGGTCTTTCACATAGAGCATAGAAATCATTTGTCTATGTGAACCAATATACGGTTCCATGCCCCGCTTCACCAGCTTAATAAACTGAAGAAAATCCTTGTCGCGCGGGCCATATACAGCCGTGGGCTTTACAATCAGGTAGGGCAATGACACCACGGTCTTCAGGAACTGCTCTGCTTGCAACTTGCTTTTAGCATAACTGGAGATAGGCTGAGGGTTATTAGAAAGTAAAATAGGATCCATGGTTTTGTCATTGCCGGGGCCTTGGGTAGCCAGAGAACTTATCAATACGAACTTTTTCAAATCCGTTCTGGAATCTTGCAATGCTTCAACGAGATTTTTAGTATATTCAAAGTTCACTGTTTGAAACTCTTCTCCCTTCCTTGCGTAAGTGATCCCCGCATTGTGAATCACATATTGAAACCCGTTACCCGTTTTCGAAATCTCAGAAAATATCCTTCCCAGGTCCTCTCTCGAAGAAAGGTCCAATTCCTGAATGTGAATGCTTTTATTTGTCAAATAGGCTTTACTGCTGGACTTGCGAACACCCGCGTACACATCGAACCCTTGACGAACCGCCTCTTCGACCAGGTGACTGCCAATAAATCCGCTGGCTCCAGTGATAAGGATTTTTGGTTTCATGAAAGAGAAGTCAACGCTTCCTAAAGATACTTAATGTAGCAACGCCTTCTTTTATGCTGATGAGCATCGAAGTGTTGCCAAATCGATTGGACCTGTATGTTCGTCTCCAATTCCGGGTTGGATTCGGCAAACTTGATTCCATTTTTGATATAGGATTTGGCCAGTTCATGCATGAGCATCGAATTGACACCCTTTCCCTGCAAATCCTTCCGGACCGCAACAAGGTATAAATCGCCCAGGTTATTCTTTTTTAAAGCCTTCAAAACATGGTAAAAACCGAAGGGCAACAAACTTCCCTTCGCTTTTTGCAGTGCGATCGACAACGATGGCATGGTGATGCCAAATGCCGCCAACTTTCCCTCCTTGTCGGTAATCAGTGAAACAAAATCAACGCGGATGAAAGAAAAATACTGCTTGGTGTAATACACAATTTGTTTGTCTGTCAAAGGCACAACGCCATACAATTCTGAATACGCTGAATTGATCAGTTCAAATAGCTCTTTTGCATAAGGCAATAAGTCCCTGGACTTACGCGCTTTTACAATTTCCAACCCCAATCGTCTCTGTACTATGGATGCCATCTTCCCTATTTTCTCTGGCAAGCTGGAAGGAATTTTTATTTTGTATTCGACCCAATCAATATCCTTCTTGTATCCAGAAGTTTCAAGGAGAGTAGGATAGTAAGGATAGTTATATATGGTTGCCAGTGTCCCCAACTGATCAAAACCTTCAATGAGCATTCCTTCGTGGTCCAGGTCGGTGAAGCCCAGTGGACCATGGACTGCTTTCATTCCCTTTTCTTTTGCCCAGTTTTCAACCTGGGTCAGCAATGCATTTACTATCTCCTGATCATTTTCAAAATCAATCCAGCCGAAACGCAGGTAGTTGTTCTTCCATTTTTCAATGTATGCCCTGTTGAGTATGGCAGCGACACGTCCTACTACTTTGCCCTCTTCATAAGCCAGCCAATACTTTGCTTCACAATAATCAAATGCAGGATTCTTGTCCCTGCGCAAAGTGGCTTCCTCATCAAAACGGAGTGCGGGCACGAAATATGGATGATTCCGGTATAATCGATAAGGAAGGTCTATGAAATCG
>JAYVEZ010000345.1:0-2126 GCA_043773645.1 Cytophagales bacterium | reverse complement strand
AACTATTTTCCTTCAGACCTTCGGCACCGTGTACCCATTGTTGTACTTGGCGTGAATGTATGCGTTGGCCTTCTCTTCATTAAACTTCCCCTTCGCTGCATCCCAGGATACCTTGCCTCCGGTCCGGTAGGAAATATTTCCCATCTGGCACACGGTGGCAACGTGCGCTGCGGCCTGAACCGGGCAAGCCAGGTCAGCGAACTTTCTTGATTTTACAACGTCAATAAAATTCTTGGTGTGCAAGTCCAATCCGGAGCCGGCGAATGGTTTCCGCTCACCGACTTTGGGAACGGACTCCATCCGCTTTTCATCTCCGATCACTTCCCAGCCTCCCCGGTCGAGTACTAGTGTCCCATTGTTGCCGATGTAAGCAATGCCATGATCACGGCCGTAGTTGCCATTGCTGATTCCTTGCGCTTGTTCCCAGATCATGTTGTAACCATCAAACTCATAGACTGTGGCCAGCGTATCCGGCGTTTCTTCGGGTCCGTCGGGGTTAGCAAATTTGCCGCCCAACGCCACAGCAGACTTGGGAAACTTTGCATCCATACCCAACAGCGCATAGTCAATCAAATGGACACCCCAGTCCGTCATCAATCCTCCTGCATAGTCCCAGAACCAGCGGAAATTAAAATGAAAACGATTCGGATTAAATGGACGCATGGTTGCAGGGCCAAGCCACATATCATAATGCACACCCTGGGGTGCCGGACCGTCAGGCTTTGTTTCGATGTTCCTCATCCATCCCTGATAAGCCCATGCTTTCACGCTGCGGATTCTTCCAAGTTTGCCGGATTTCACGAAGTTCAATGCTTCCGCAAAGTGTGGAGCACTGCGTTGCCACTGACCTACCTGCACCGCTTTGCTGTATCGCTGCTGGGCCGCCACCATCGTATTACATTCTTCAATCGAATTGCCGACCGGCTTCTCAACATACACATCTTTGCCTGCAGAACAGGCATCGGTCATTTGTAAACAATGCCAATGATCCGGCGTACCGATGACGACCACGTCGATGTCCTTATTTTCGAGCAACTTGCGATAATCCACATAGGTTTGAACCTGCGTTCCCGATTTGGCAAGTTCAAATTTTCTCCAGTTCAACACATTTTCATCCACGTCGCAGAGCGCCACGACCTGTGTTTCCGGAACTTTCATCATCGTAGTCAAATCGCCCCATCCCATGCCGTTGATTCCAATGGCCCCGATCCTGATCTTATCATTGGCCGAAATGAGTTTCTTTGATTTGGCGAGGGATTCCAGTGAAATCACTGAGGTAAGTCCAAGTCCTGCGGCCGCGAGACTTGAGGATTTTAAAAATGATCTGCGTGTATAGCTCATATCTATTTTGTTTAGGGTTTTTTGCCACAGATTGCACAGATAATCTGAACTTCTGTGTTAATCTGTGTCGTCTGCGGCTAACATAATATTCAATGTTTCGTTTTTGAGTCGATTTTTAATTTCTCAATCATCACTCTATTTAAGGTAGCTGCATAGACACCATAAGCGTCCACAATCAATCCTTTTACCCCCGCCCAGGAATTGACTGCGTACAGCACGGCGCTGTCATCGGGATCGGTCATTCCCTCAAAGCGATGCACTTCATCGATGTGAAACTCATTGGGGCCAAATTTAAGTTTCAGGGGAGGGCATTCAATCCACTCCGGGTGAATATTGAAGTCGTGCACATATCCGCGTTTCTTCAATTCGCGAATGGCTTCGGTCAGCGTTTCATACGTTTTCATAAGACTATACCCAACCACTTTCTAAACTAAGTCCTTCAGGTAGAAATAAAAATACTATTTTAGGGCTACTTTATCATACATGAGGAAGGTCTTTTTTGTGCTTATTGTGTTGATCGGCGCCGGAATGTTGTCGTGCGGTTCTTCTCAAAACACGACGGCCGTGCTCAAACCCCGCTATCACCACATTTCAGCCACCAGGCGATGGCGCATCGACATTCCGGTCGGGGCACGGCATATACGTTTGCTCGAAAGAAAAAGAACGCAGATTGTTAAAATGCATTAGTTCATGGTCCAAGGTCCAAGGGCAGGTTGATCAGCTATGAAAGCTGCAAACTAAACTTTGGACTTTGAACCTTGGACTTTGGACTTTGGACTTTGGAC
>JAYVEZ010000344.1:0-26000 GCA_043773645.1 Cytophagales bacterium | reverse complement strand
ATTCACGTGGCCAGGACTGATCATCACATTGACCGGTATTCCGATCTATTATGGATTCATGAATAAGAAGAACAAAAAGGAGAACTAACCGAAGGCCCGCAAGCGCAAGGTGAGAATGAAGTGAAATATTAAGTGATTGGTGCATTTCTTGCAAACCAATCGCGCTCAGAGTTTGCTTTCATATCGGTGGTAACCTTTTGACCAATCTTTTCAAGGGCATTGTGCAAAGCCTTGTTGACCATGGTATGTTCAATACATTCATCATCGGCCATTCCAAGCTTCTCCATCAAGGGCTTGAGCGAGTTGGAACCAAAAGATTCAAAGAGCGGGTCTTCCATCGACAAACAAAATGAAATTCCCGCATTAGGAAATCGTACAGCCAGATTTCCAACCCAAGCATTCTCAGTCGAAAGCAGGGGGTAACGGCCCAAAAAGAAGAAACTGACTTTCATTTCGGGCGGGATGTTGTTCACAAATCCACCGGAAGCGAATGCGTCAGCCACCGCAATAATAGCCTTCTGTTGCCAAATATCTTTACCAGAAAAGGCCTCGACGAGTTGATATGGAACCGATGATGAATCCAGGAATGATATGAGTTTTCCATGGGCCTCATTGAAAAAAGTAATAATCACCGGCACCTCGCCATTCTTAATGGACCGCAGCGACTCCATCACAATGCCCTTCAGACATGCCTGGGGTGTCTTCCACACTTTATTGGTAGTCTTTGCAGCGGCTGGCTTTGAGGACGAAAATAATCCCATGCTTTTATGGATGGCTATTGATCATACTCTCCGCGCGATGGGTGCTGAAAGACAGACTTCCGGAATTTTGAAGGCATCAACCAACGGGACAGCCTCCTGGCGAATATCCCAGCAAAGTTGATTTACCATTTTACGAATGGCTTTGGTCTTTGATGCCTCCATGTAGCCGCTCTCCAGATACCACCCCTTATTCTTCTCCATTTGCGAAAGGGCATAGAGTTGACAAAGTTTTTTCAACACCGCCTGGCAACCGGGATCCTTGGTTTGTTTTACCTGAAGAATAAACTGTTCAAGAATAACCCGCTCGATGTGAGCGAATCCTACCTGAATCAAATGATGCTGGCTGACATTGAAGGCATCAAAAGAATCCATTCCACCGCTGATATGCTTTTTTAATCTTTTGGCGGCAGCCATGAGTATATCCTTTTCCCGGTATTCAAATGCATTCATGTGGAATTCAAAATCAAGCAAATGCGCTTCGTCTGTGCTCCGGGTGATGAACGGATTCATTTCTGAAATCGAAGTGGTTGCCTGATCTGCTACATAGTTCAGAACATCAAAGAGATTCATATTGCCAAACTCTTGTTTGAACTCGGTGAGCCTGCTCTTGGCCACCAATTGCATCAATACAGTGTTGTCACCTTCAAAGGTTGTATAAATCTCAGAATCGTTCTTGAGTCGGTCGATTCTGTTTTCAGACAAGTATCCCTTGCCGCCACAACACTCACGGCATTCCTGCAGTGTGTGTGTCGTATTCCAGGTGGCAAATGATTTGATGCCTGCGGCCAGTGCTTCGATCTCCTGCATGTCCGCTTCGGTGCGATTCAGGAAGCGCTCCGTCAGGTACCGAAGTGAAAAGTGAAGGGCATAAGCATTGGCAAGCAAGGGCATTAATCGCCGCTGGTGGGTACGATAGTTTAGGATGGGGACTTCATTCCCGCCTTCAGGTCCGAATTGTGGACGTTGATCACCGTAGCGAATGGCAATTGTCAGCCCCGACTTGGAGGCGCTGTTGCCTGAACGGGGGATTCCAATGCGACCACCCACCAAAGTGCCCAGCATGGTAAAGAACCTTCGGTTGTCACTGGATATTGAACTTGCAAAGGCACCGTCGGCCGTGACACTTGCAAAACGGTCCAGCATATTGTCGTATGGAATTGAAACCTTGTTATAGTGAATCTTACCATTGTCGACTCCATTTAATCCCATCTTCCGACCGCAGTCATCGATTGTAATGCCGGGTAACTTGTTGCCTGATTTATCCCTGAGTGGAACCAGAAAAGCACTTACTCCGTAATCTTTGCCATCCAATATGAGTTTCGCAAAGGTGGTGGCCATCTGCCCATGGGAGGCCGCATTGCCGATGTATTCCTTTCGGGCAAGGTCATTTGGGGTGTTGATAACGAATGACCTTGTAGAGTGATCGTAAGTTGCCGTTGTTTCAATGCCTCGCACATTCGACCCATGACCCGTTTCTGTCATGGCAAAACATCCTGGCAGGTCCAGCGTACCAATGGACTTCAAATACTTTTTATGATGCTTCTCTGTGCCAAGGAAATAGACACTCATCCCAAATAGTCCAAACTGGACACCAAACTTGATCACCAGGCTGAGGTCGTGATAGCTTAGCGCTTCCATGATGGCAAAGTACTTTGACATATTGCCCTGTCCACCAAATTCGACAGGGTAGGCCATCGCACCGTATCCTTGCGCGGCGAGGAGCTTGCACCATTGAAGTACCTTTTCACGATATTCCTTCAAATTGTCGGTGTCGAGGTACGCAAATTGAGGGTCGGAGATAATCGTCTTTACCTTTCTGATAATATCCTCTTCCGGGCCATCGAGCAGTTTGGCCAAGGCTTCAACTTTAAATGTTTGCTTTGTTGCCCGTTGTTCTGTGACCGTCGTCCGCCTTTCCGGGAAGAATTGAAAGATCGCTTCGCCTTCAATCAGGCCGAGGGTACCTTCAATGTGCAGGAGCGATTTTCTTGCAGCTGCCAATGAATCGTTGATTGAGCCATCGCCTTTCAGCTGGGCCAATGCGACACCAATATCCACCAAAGTAAGTCGGGCATCTGGTGCAGCCCCATTGATCGCATTTCTGATTTCCGCCAGCCAGGCCTTAAACTCATCCGGCGTTGGTGGCATCGCAGGATCCAACTGCTGATATAAGAAACTTTTCTCTTCCTCCTTCAGCCAGGTCTGTTGACTAATTAACTCTTGCAATGTCTTGATTTCGCTGGGCGTAAGTACTGCATCTGACCAGACCTCGTAAAAGATTGGCAGAAACAAATACAAGTTGGGGTTGGCCTTTAGAAGGGGAGAGTGAAGCATATGGGTAACTTTATTTTCTTACTTCTCGTCGACGATCACTACTTTTTCCATGACATCGCCTTGTCGTATTTTATCGACGACATCCAGCCCTTCATAGACTTTACCAAATACCGTGTGATTGCGGTCGAGGTGTTTTGTGTTTTCACGGTTATGGCAAATGAAGAACTGAGATCCTCCCGTGTTGCGGCCTGCGTGCGCCATGGACAACACGCCCTTGTCGTGAATTTGGTTTGGGCCAGTCAGTTCACAGTCGATGGTATATCCCGGCCCACCGTTGCCAAGGCCATTGGGGCATCCGCCTTGTATCATAAAGTTGGGAATCACCCGATGAAAGATGAGGCCATCATAGAAGCCTTTTTGTGCCAGGTCGGAAAAGTTTTTCACGGCTTTGGGGGCATCTTCTTCGAAGAACTTGATCTTCATCACTCCCTTTTTAGTATGTATTTCTGCGATCTTCATTAGCTTTAAGTTTAGTCAGCAAGATAATGATAAAGTGCATTAGCCATAAAAGGGTTTATCCTACGCAAGAAATCGCCGAAGATGCCCTGATTGAAGCCAGGACCCATTTTGACTATGTAAACCAACAAGGTCCAGTAGCAGTGTATCAGTGTGAAGACTGTGGATACTACCACTTGACTTCCCGCGGCCCTGCCAATGAAAAATTAACGCAATTTCTTGAAAGCGGAAAAATAAGTAAACAAAAAGAGGCCAATCATTGGCTGGAAAAGCTTAAACGAAAATAAAACTGATCAAACATGGAATGGACTGAAATGATTGGACATACCGGCGCATTCCTCAGCAGCGTCACCTTTATTCCGCAGGTTTACAAAGTATGGAAAACAAAAAGTGCCAACGACCTGAGTCTGACCATGCTGCTGATCATATTTACCAGCACCATCGTCTGGCTGGTCTATGCCTTTGCACTCATGCTCTGGCCAGTGATTGTGGCCAATGTCATTATCTGTTTTCTCTGCGTGCTACTGATCTATTTCAAGTTTGCCTATAAGAAATGACAGCTCCCAATGGTTCAAAAAATAATGCTTCACGCATTGTAAAGCCCGGACTGCTGAGCGCTGTCGTCATGGCCGGAGCCCTGGCAGGTACAATGGACCTATTGGCTGCGTCATTGATGTATTTCATCCGAACCGGAAAAAGTCCATTGGATGTGCTAGCCTATATTGCCAGCGCCGTCTACGGGGTGGAAGCTTCGGAAGGCAATGGCTGGATCTATGTTACCGGATTGCTATTTCACTATTGCATTGCCTATGGATGGTCTTTTATTTTTTTTGTCCTCTATCCTAAAATGGCTGTGCTCAGAAACAACAAAGTCGCAAGTAGCGTGGGCTATGGCTTAATCGTCTGGTGTGTGATGAACCTGATTGTATTGCCCATGACTAAAATTCAAGTCCCGCCCTTTGACCCCGTCAGGGCTTCTATGGGTGCCACCATTTTGATTGCTTGCATCGGTCTGCCGCTTTCGGTACTTGCCCACCGATTTTACGCTGAAAAATAAAGTCGCATAATAAGTGTAGGCTTCGAACAAAGTTTTGAATATTTTTCAGAACCAAACATGAATTGAGGATGGTCATAAGGAAAATAATTCTATTGCTTCTCCTTTCGGTACCACTGATGGCGCAAAAGGTTACGCCCCCCGAAATTGCCCGATTGAAACAGCAGGCAAAAAAAGTCACCATCACGCGAGACACCTGGGGTATTCCCCATATCAAAGGCAAGACCGATGCGGATGCAGTATTTGGTATGCTGTACGCTCAGTGTGAAGATGACTTTGAGCGCGTGGAGAGAAATTATATCATCGCAGTTGCAAGAATGGCAGAAGCAGAAGGGGAAAGTTATTTGTATAACGACCTCCGCACGCGCCTGTTTATGGATACAACCCGGGCGATCAACTTGTTTGCAACCAGTCCTGACTGGATGAAGAAGTTATGCAATGCATTTGCCGATGGCATCAATTACTATCTCTACACCCACCCGCAAGTGAGGCCCAAACTGCTAAAACGCTTTCAGCCCTGGATGCCATTGCTTTTCAGCGAAGGAAGCATCGGAGGAGACATTGAAAGTGTATCACTGAATGACCTTAAGGAATTCTATGGAAATGAACCCGGTCAACTCAAGGAGGAAGTCAATGATGATGGGCTTGAACCAGAACCCAAAGGTTCCAATGGTTTTGCCATAGGCCCATCCAAGAGCGCAACAGGAAATTCCTTATTGCTGATCAACCCACATACTTCATTTTATTTTCGTTCTGAGATGCATGTTGCCAGCAATGAAGGCCTTAACGCTTACGGTGCGGTTACCTGGGGTCAATTTTTTATCTATCAGGGGTTTAATGAGCACTGCGGGTGGATGCACACGTCCAGCCAGGCAGATGTCATCGATTATTACAAGGAAACCATCGTCAAAAAAGGCAACAACCTCTTCTACAAGTACGGCGACGCACTCAAACCATTGCCACCTGAAAAAATTACATTGCGCGTTAAAAGTGACAAAGGATTTGCATTCAAAGAATTCACTGTATATCATACCCAACATGGCCCCGTGGTATCTTCAAGAGGTACCAAATGGCTTAGTGTTCGCCTGATGCAGGAGCCAGTCAAGGCCCTGACACAATCGTATCAACGAACGAAATCAGTAACCTTCGATGATTTCAAAAATACCATGATGCTACGAACAAATTCTTCCAATAACACAGTCTATGCCGACGACCAGGGCAATATTGGGTATTGGCATGGGGACTTTATTCCCAAGAGAGATCCGAAATTTGATTGGAATGTTCCTGTGGATGGGAGTGACCCTTCTACCAATTGGAAGGAACTTCATAGCCTGGATGAGATTGTTCATATCTACAACCCGGCAAACGGATGGATCCAGAATTGCAACTCATCACCCTTCACCGCAGCAGGTCCTGATAGTCCAGACAAGAAAGCATATCCAGCGTACATGGCGCCTGACGCTGAGAATTCAAGAGGCATTCATGCCATACGGGTCTTGAAAGATGCGTCGGCCATCACTTTGGACAAGCTCATTAGCCTTTCTCAGGATTCATACCTGCCAGGTTTCGAAAACCTGATACCGTCCCTTCTAAAGGCTTACGATTCCCACCAAATTGTTCAGGATTCCCTCACCATTCGATTATCAGAGCCTATCGCATTGCTAAGAAGTTGGGACCTCCGCTATTCAATTTCTTCTGTGCCAACAACCCTGGCAATTTTCTGGGCTCAAAGATTGCGACTCGATGTGGCCAAGCGAATTCCAATTGGCTCCGACCAGTTGACTATCCTGGAATTTCTGGACACCCATACCTCCGAACTGGAAAAATTAACTGCCGTTTCATCGGCCCTTCGTGAGCTGCAGCGTGACTTTGGTAGCTGGAATCAACCATGGGGAGAAATAAACAGATTTCAACGCCTCACGGGAAAAGTAGAGCCGACTTTTGACGATCAGAAGCAGAGTCTTTCTGTTCCATCCACTTCATCCTTTTGGGGCTCGCTGGCTGCTTTTGGGAGTCGAAAGTTTCCCGGAACAAAGAAAATGTATGGCTATGCCGGGAATAGTTTTGTGGCTGTTGTTGAATTTGGAAAGAAAGTCAAAGCAAAGTCGGTGGTTACAGGAGGCTCCAGCAGTGATCCGGCTTCTGTGCATTTTAGTGATCAATCCATGTTGTATTGCGAAGGAAAATTTAAAGATGTCTGGTTTTATCCGGAGGACTTCATGAATCACGTCGAACGAACCTATTATCCTGGTCAATGAAACCACCGAACGCAAACAAGCAACTTGCTCCCAATCAACGAATCACCGAATTGACCCCCTATGAACCAACGAACACATTGGGATAAAATTGGTGCGCGATACAATGGAGAAATCTTTGACGTATTCAAAAGCGACAAAGAAAAAAGGCTTCCAGGCTATTTTAAGAAGCATGCCAACGCAACCCATCGAGCCATTGATTTTGGGTGTGGCATGGGAAAAGCTTTCCCTTACCTGGCACCGGCATTCGCAAGTGTATTGGCCATTGACATTTCGGCGGAACTTCTCAGCATAGCCAAGTTAGGTCCATACCGCAACATTCAATACAAAAGGGCAGACCTTACCAGTCGCAACCTGATATTTCCACCCACAGACTTTGTGTTCTGCTGCAACGTGATCATGCTCCCGGAACCGGAGAAGAATGTATCCATGATCAAAAACATTCACAAGGCATTGACAAGTCATGGTACAGCATTGATCATCATCCCTTCCATGGAGTCAGTTTTATTTTCATCCTGGCGCCTGATCGACTGGTACCGAAGGGAAGGGGTAGACCCTGCTGATATACCTGCTTCAGAACTGAGTTACTACAAAGCTCCCAAACGCGATTTGGTGCAAGGCATCATCCACATCGATGGAGTCCCGACGAAACATTTCTCCGAATCGGAAATTAAAGTGTTATTCGGTGAAGCCAATCTCGCGATCACAGCCATCGAGAAATTGGAATATGAATGGAACACTGAATTCGATGAGCCACCCACCTGGATGAAGGCACCTTATCCATGGGATTGGTTGATCGAATGTAAGAAGACAAAGTAAAACTGAACTCACTTATTATGACTCCCATCACACTGGATAAAATGCTTGGCATCGATTACCCCATTATTGTAGCACCGATGTTTTTGATCTCGAATACAAAGATGATCAAGGCGGCCCTCAGCCAGGGCATTACGGCTGCATTCCCGGCCATGAACTATCGAACGGACCATGATCTGAGATCGGCCATCAATGAGATCAAAGCATTTTCCTCCAAGCCTTTCGGCGTTAATCTCATCGTCAATAAATCCAATCCCAGATACAAAGCACACCTCGAGACTTTGTTGGAATTGAAGGTGGGATTTATCATTACTTCCCTCGGCAATCCAAAAGAAGTAATTGAACAATGTAAGCCCCTGGGGATAAAAGTATTTTGCGACGTCGTCGATTTACCCTACGCTAAAAAAGTGGAGTCTCTGGGTGCTGATGCCGTTATCGCTGTCAACAGCAGGGCAGGGGGTCATGCCGGCAACATTGCTCCACAGGAGCTGATCACCCTGCTGAAAAATAATTGCACCCTCCCAATTATTTCTGCCGGCGGACTATCCAAAGGTGCGCACCTGAAGCAAGTCATGGATTGGGGGGCAGCGGGAGCATCCATTGGAACCATCTTCATTGCCTGCGAAGAAGCTGACATTTCACCTGAATACAAACAAGCCATGGTTGATTACGGCGCAAAAGACATTGTAAGGACCAACAAATTATCAGGTTCTGCACTCACGGTGATCAACACCCCTTACGTGCAGCAACTCGGCACAAAAGCCAACTTTTTGGAATGGATACTCAACAATAACAAGACGCTGAAAAAATATGCCAAGATGCTGATTGCGTTGAGGGGCATGAAGGCGGTGGAGAAGGCTGCCTTTGGTGCCACCTACAAAACGGTTTGGTGTGCCGGACCTGCCATTGAAGATGTTACCCGCATCCGCTCTATGAAAGATATCATTCAGACACTTACACATGAATATGATGTTGCCATGGGCAAGTCAGTATGATGCGTTATCCAGTCATAAATCTGGTCGCAGCATTAGCTTTGCTGTCATCCCTGGCGACTCATGGTCAGGATCGCATGGCTGCCCTGGTGGATCCCAATCATCCGGCTTGGAAAACCGAGGCACCCAGATTATTCAGAGTGAAGATCACCAGCAGCAAGGGCGCATTCATCATTGAAATTCATAAAGACTGGGCTCCGATTGGTGCGAACAGATTCTATAACCTGGTCAAACTCGGCTTCTTCAATGACTCGCGATTCTACCGCGTTCGTCCAGGGGCTTTCGCTCAGTTTGGCATTGCGGGCAAGCCTGAGGTGGCCAAGGCCTGGCAGCATGAAATTATCCCTGATGACTCCGTTACTCAAAGCAACAAAAGAGGGACCATGGCCTATGCCATGACCGGGCCCAATACGCGCACCACGCAGTTATACATCAACTTGAAAGACAACGATCAACAGGATGCTCAAGGCTTTGCACCGATTGGACGGGTCGTTCAAGGCATGGAGGTGCTCCACGACTTGTACTCCGGATATGGTGATACTTCGGGAGGTGGTATGCGTGGAGGCAAGCAACAACGATTGTTTGAAGAAGGGAACGACTATCTTGATAGAGAATTCCCTACATTGGATAAACTGTTGAAAGCTGAGATAATCAAGTAGTGTATGAAAATTCTAATATTTTCATTGGCATTGATAGCCCACCTGTCTTGGGGCCAAAATTACCCAAAGCCTGAGGAGGGCGACTTTGTACTGAAGAACTTTAAGTTTTCGCAGGGTGAAGTGTTGCCAAGCCTCACCCAGCATTACATGACACTTGGAAAGCCCCTTAAAAACAGCTATGGCAAAGTAACCAATGCGGTGCTGATCATGCATGGATCCACAGGCAATGGCGGCGGCTTTCTCAGCGAACGATTTGCAGGCAACCTTTTCGGTCCGGGGCAATTGCTGGACGCAACAAAATATTACCTCATTCTCCCCGATGCCATCGGCCATGGAAAATCAAGCAAGCCAAGCGATGGACTCCGCATGAAATTTCCTGCCTATACTTACGATGACATGGTCAAAGCACAATACCAATTGGTGACTGAACACCTGGGCGTGAATCACCTGCGGCTGGTAATGGGAACATCGATGGGTGGAATGTTCACATGGGTGTGGGGCTACACTTATCCCGATTTTATGGATGCGCTGCTGCCACTGGCCAGCCTGCCTGTTGAAATTGGAGGCAGGAATCGCATGCTACGGAAAATGATTATCGATGGCATTGAGAGTGACCCGGAATGGAAAAATGGAGAATATGTGTCTCAGCCACCCGGGCTCACCACCGCCATTAACTCCCTTCTTGTCATGGTGAGCAGTCCACTGCAGTGGCAGAAAGCTGCTCCCACACGGGAGGCATCTGAAAAGTTCTTGCAGGAACAAATAGTTCGCTACCGAAAGACCCTGGATGCCAATGATGTCATTTATGTTTTTGACGCTTCCCGCTTTTATAATCCGGACCCACATCTCAGCCAGATAAAAGCGCCTCTGCTCGCCATCAACTCGGCTGACGACCAGGTCAATCCGCCAGAACTGGGCATCATGGAGGTGGAGATCAGGAAAATTCCAAAGGGCAAGTACGTGTTGCTTCCCATCACTGATGAGACACGTGGGCATGGCACACATTCAATTCCCAAAATATGGGGAAGTTATCTCTCAGAATTATTGAAAATGTCTGAGTAGTTTAGGAACCGCATTGAGATATATGGCTCACGATCCAAACCAACTTTTTTCACTCACAGCAAAGACCGCAATCGTCACGGGAGGTACGGGTGTGTTGGGCCACGCCATGGTGAAAGGGCTCTCGCAAGCAGGTGCCAACGTAGTAATTCTGGGACGTAGAAAGCAGGTTGCAGAAGATCTTGCCCGTGAAATTCATTCAACAGGGGGAAATGCAATTGCCATCCAGGCAGACGTACTCAATCGGGAACAGCTGCTGAAGGCACAAAAAGAGATATTGGCAGAATTCGGATCCGTTGACATCTTAGTCAACGCAGCGGGGGGAAATTTGCCAGGCGCGGTGATTGCACCAGAAAAAAACTTCTTCGACCTCAGCCTGGATGATTTTGGAAAAGTCGTAGACCTCAACCTGATGGGTACCGTATTGCCAACCCAGGTATTTTCTCAAGATATGGCAAAACACCGAAAAGGTGTGGTCATCAACATAGCATCGATGGCTTCGTTCCGTCCCATTACACGGGTCGTAGGTTACTCCGCTGCCAAGGCTGCTGTCGAGAATTTCACACAATGGCTGGCCGTTGAAATGGCGAAGAAGTTTGGCGAAGGCATCCGTGTGAATGCGATTTCACCTGGCTTCTTCCTCACTGAACAAAACAGAGCATTGCTGACAAATCCCGATGGGAGCTATACGGTACGCGGGCAGGCCGCGATACAGCAGACTCCATTTGGTAGATTTGGCAGACCTGAGGAATTGATTGGGACTTTGGTATGGCTGTGTTCGGATGCTTCGGCATTTGTAACAGGAGTGAATGTCCCGGTGGATGGAGGGTTCAATGTTTATTGCGGAGTGTAGGGCACAATGACAAAGAAGAAAGCATTTCTGGATGAAACTTTTTTGCTTGACAATGATGTGTCGGTTCAGCTCTATTATCAATATGCGTCTCTAATGCCGATTATTGATTACCACAATCACCTGTCGCCAAAGGATATTGCAGAGAACAGGAAGTTCAACAATCTGACTGAAGCCTGGCTTGAGGGTGATCACTACAAATGGCGGGCCATGCGGGCGAATGGTGTCGCTGAGAAATACATCACGGGTAATGCGTCACCTTTAGAGAAATTCAAGGAGTGGTCGAAGACGACCCCAAAAACCTTGCGCAATCCGTTGTATCACTGGACACACCTTGAACTAAAGAACTATTTCGGCATCGCCACTCCGCTGGATGGAGCAAGCGCTGAACAGATATTCAATCATACCGCTACGTTGCTGCAGAAAGATGAATTCAGGGTACACGGATTATTGGAAAAGATGAAGGTGCAAGTACTGTGCACCACGGATGATCCGGCGGATGATCTTGGGCATCATATCCACTTCGCCAGCTTGACGAAAGGGTTGAAGATGTATCCTTCGTTTCGGCCTGACAAGGCTTATGCGGTAGAATCATCAACAGACTATAATCAATACCTTGAGAAGCTGGCATTCGCGTCAAGAATTCCGATTCGTTCATTTGACAATCTTATTGAAGCATTAACCAGCCGCATCACCTTTTTTAATCAATTGGGTTGTCGCACGGCTGATCACGGGCTGGAACAAATGCATTTTGATGACATCGCCACGAGCATGGCACCAGGCATTTTTAAAAAAATCCATCGCGGGGGCGTGTTGACCGAAGAAGAGCGACTTCAATTCAAATGTTCCGTTTTGATTCTTCTTTGTAAGGAATATCACAAGATGGGGTGGGTTCAGCAATTTCACTTGGGGGCCTTGCGAAATAACAACACAAGAATGTTGGCACAGCTGGGCCCGGATACAGGTTTTGACTCCATCGGCGATTTCCCACAAGCGCAGCATTTGTCGAAGTTCCTTAATTGCCTGGATCATACAAACCAACTTGCCAAAACGATTCTGTATAATCTACATCCTTCCCAAAATGAAGTCTTTGCCACGATGACTGGCAATTTTAATGATGGTTCTGTTCCAGGCAAAATGCAGTATGGGAGTGGATGGTGGTTCCTCGATCAGAAGGATGGAATGGAGAAACAATTGAATGCCTTATCCAATATGGGATTGTTATCACGCTTTGTGGGCATGGTGACCGACTCACGAAGCTTTCTTTCGTTTCCTAGGCACGAGTACTTCAGAAGGATCTTGTGCAATTTGATCGGCCATGATGTTGAAAAGGGAGAACTCCCGGACGATCGCCCGCAGCTTGGAGCCATGATCCAGGATGTTTGCTTCAACAATGCAAAAAGCTACTTCGGGTTTTAACTTCCAAATAATGGCAACCTGTCAAAGATAAGGTATCGCAAAATGCGATACCTTATTCTTCAATCATATTGCTAAATACCGAACCTGAAATTGCCTGTTGTTGTCTTTGTTTGATATCTCTTGTTGAGCATTGGTTCAGGCTTGTGTACCGCATCGGATCGTCCGCCGGCATCTCATTTCATCAGGAAAACAAGATTCCATCCTTGCAATGTGGTCTCTAACTTTGACCTACTGGACATTCCTATCAATTATTTCAAAAACAATGACCCTGACTTACCATGAAAAAGCAAGCCGCCATTATTCAAGAAGTTGTCATGAACAAGATTTATCTGATCCGGGGGCAGAAGGTAATGTTGGACAGAGATCTTGCGTTGCTTTACGGTGTGAAGGCCATTCGGTTGAGGGAGCAGGTCAAAAGAAACAGGAAACGGTTTCCGGAGAAGTTTATGTTTCAACTGAGCAACAAAGAAGTAGGAACCATGGTATCGCAAAATGCGATACCATCCCAGCAGCACCTTGGAGGATATCTGCCATTTGCATTTACCGAGCCTGGAATCCTGATGCTGGCGAATGTTTTGAAAAGCGGAAAGGCCATGGCGATGAGTGTCAGAATTGTAGAAGTATTTGTGAAGCTGAGGGAAGTATTGCTGACGCACAAAGACATCCTTTTGAAGATTGAGCAATTGGACAGGAAGGTGATCGATCAGGATGGCGAAATTAAATTGCTATTCAACTACTTGAAAGCATTGTTGACTCCTCAGTCCGAACCCCTGCGCAAAATAGGATTCAAAAGAAAAGAGGAAGATTCATTGCAGTCCGCGCGCAAGAGTAGAGGGACAAAGAGAAGGTAGTGCAGCCCAGGGATTTTTGAAGTCGGTTGGTAAGGGTCTGCACCAAAAGCAAGAGGTATCGCAAAATGCGATACCTTCAATTACGCTGATATATGTTCAGCCGCAACAGGTGATTTGTATTTTTTTATTTCCATCAATTGCCGCTTGAATTGCCGCATGGTAATCATGGTGTCATTTTCCGGGTCCCAAAGCTTGAGCCGAAAGCATTTGATCATATCGATGGGATTCCATGAAGTGGTAGCCACGTTATCGAGTTCGGGCATACTCACTACAGCTTCCCGCAACCGGTAAAATGGAATTCTCGAATTGAGGTGATGAACATGATGATATCCGATATCTGCTGTAAACCAATGCATGATGGGATTCATCCGCATGTGGCTGGTGGAAGCGAGCGCAGCGTAATCGTAGGCCCAATCCTGGTTTTCACGGAACTTGGCACCAGGGAAATTGTGCTGGCAATAAAATAAATAAGAACCCAGGCCATAAGCCAGGAAGAATGGCAGCCACCAGGTAAGTACGAGGGAATCAAATCCAAGAAAATACCAGATCGCAAACCCTATGCCCCAGTGAAGGAGCAACGAAACGAGTGAATCGATGTGTTTGGAAGGGCTTTGAATAAAGGACTTGAGGTTGAGCCAGTAGGTGAACAAAGTGAAGTACCCCAGCAGGATCACAGCTGGATTCCTATTAATCAGGTAAATCCGTTTCTCCATCTTCGACAAACTCAAAAACCTGGACTTGCTGACGGTAGGATAGGAGCCAATGCCCGAAATGGTAAGCTTGGAATTGTTGTTGTGGTGGTGTTCATGGGTCCGGCGCCAAATGGTTTCTGGTGCCAGCAGAAAAATCCCCAACACGGTCATCAGCCACTCCGCCGGTTTTGAACGGGAAAGGATTGCCCGGTGCTGATAATCGTGGTAGATTACGAACAACCTCATGTAGAGCAGCCCGCCAATGATGCTAATCCCCAGGCGTACAATCATCGGAATGCTGTCAAAAGCGGTCATCGTCACCACGCCGGCGGCCAGAACCATGGTGAGCAGCACCTCAAACCAACTTCTCAATGGATTTTCGACAGAAAATTGCTTGCTTGCCTGGATAAGTTCTTTGCCTGTGCGCATGTTGACCTGATGAAATCAGTTGCAAAGTTAAGGAAATCAAGGAAATTTCTTAAACATCACACGCTGGCCTATGGCTTGGGGATTCGGGAATACTTCCATCGCTTGTGCGACCACAACCACGGCACCGGATCAAGCAGGATCTCCTTTTCCAGTCTCTTCATGAAAGCATCGGATATTTCATTCTCCCTGGTTTCCTTGGGATGCGCAAACATCAACTCCGGGAAAACTTCGTAGTAGCCTCGTTTCGTGCGTCTGGCATCAATGTAAACTACCGGATAGTCAAATTTAGTAGCCAGCTTTTCTGGGCCTTCAAAGACCGCAGTATCCTGATTCATGAAAGTCATCCAATATGCGTTTTCTGGAAAGGCAGTCTGATCGGCAATCAAGGCAATGGCTGTTATTTGGTGGCGACTGGCCACCATGTCGCGAAGTGTTTGGCTGACCTGCGTAATTCGTGTGCCGTGCCTCGTGCGCATACGTACCATCATTTTGTCAAAGTAAGGCTGAGTTAGCGGGCGATAAATTACATTCAATTGGAATTTGGTATTCAGTGTAAAACTGGGTCCTGCCCATTCCCAGTTTCCATAGTGACCCATCACTAAAATAATGCTTTTCTTTTCCTCATAGAGCTTGTCCAGCCAGGGCGCACTGTGAAATACGCACCGTTCCCGGACCTCTTGTTCGGTCATCTTCAGGGTCTTTAATGTTTCTAAGATTAAGTCCACCATGTATCGGTAATAGGACTGGCATAGCGCTTGGATCTCCATGCCATTCTTTTCCGGGAATGAATTACGAAGGTTATTCAGGATGACTTCCTTGCGATAGCCGCTAAGCCGAAGCAGGTGGTAAAGAATATCTGAGAGCCTATAGAGGGCATTGAAAGGAAGGGAGGCAACCAAATAAATAATGGGGTAGACCAAATAGAATACTAATGCCTGCATTGGCGCAATTTAAAACGTTATGGTGAATGGACGAGACGCGGAAGCAATTTACTTCCGTTGTTTATCCAATCAACGAACTTTTCCAGGGGCTTTTTTGTCGTGATGGAGATTAATATATTTATATCTATCAATATATCACAATGGCGTTGAACTGGAAAAATATTGAGAAGATATCAAAAGCACTGGGGGACAGCAACCGACTGAAGATACTCAGCCATATTTCAAAAAAGGGTGGGTGTGGCCAGTGTGCAGAGATCCAGGGTGTCATTGACCTATCCCAACCTTCTATCAGCCACCATATCCGGATCCTGATCGAATCCGGCCTTATTGAGCCCGAAAAGGAGGGAAGAAACCACAAATACAATCTCAACGAGAAGCTTTTGGGTGAATACGCAGCCATGATTAATCAGCTCAAGGCAGACTGATATTTTTTTGACAAAATACATTGAAGAATTTCAATGTATCAATGAACTAAAGTTTCATAAAACGCATTGTAGGGCAAATTAGATCATTCCCAAGACATTAAAATAAAGCCATCCATCAATCCAAACCACTAAATAATGAACAATACCGGACTTTTTGCGGCGTACATGTTGGGTCACGCAGACCTCAAAAACAAGATCGTCATGGCACCTATGACACGCAGTCGTGCGATTGGGAATGTACCCAACTCATTGATGGCTGAATACTATGGCCAGCGGGCTTCGGCCGGGCTCATCGTTACTGAAGGCACGTCGCCATCACCCAACAGATTGGGCTATGCACGCATTCCGGGCATCTATTCTGCAGAGCAGACAAATGGTTGGAAACTGGTGACGAAGGCTGTGCATGACAAAGGGGGGAAGATATTTATTCAGTTCATGCATACCGGAAGGATTGGTCATTCATTGAACTTACCCGCCGGTGCCAGGCTGGTAGCCCCTTCGGCAAAGGCTGCGCCAGGACAAATGTGGACCGATCAAGAGGGAATGAAGGATCATCCTATACCTCATGAGATGACTGAACAAGAGATTCAGGGAACCAAAAATGAATTTGTGGTTGCGGCAAAGAACGCAATGGAAGCAGGTTTTGACGGTGTAGAGCTGCATGGTGCAAACGGATATCTTTTGGAGCAGTATCTCTCACCACATTCCAATCTGCGAACGGACTTATATGGTGGCAGTGTTGAAAACCGAAGCCGTTTTGTGCTCGAAGTGGCGGCGGAAGTTGCGAATGCGATTGGCAAGGATAAAACTGCTATTCGCCTCTCTCCCTATGGCGTGTTCAATGACATGCCTGCTTATGCTGAGATTGAAGCTACCTACACACACCTCGCACATGAATTGAATAAAATTGGTTTGGTGTACATCCACCTTGTGGACCACAGCAGCCAGGGTGCACCAGAAGTGCCGCTAAAAATCAAGAACGCAATCCGTGAGGGATTCAAGGGAACTCTTATATTATCCGGAGGTTATACGTTTGCAAGAGCTGAAAAAGATATCGCCTCCGGGCTGGCCGACCTGATTGCGTTTGGCAGGCCTTTCATTAGCAACCCTGATCTGGTAGAACGGATGAAGCAAGGGGTAAAACTCAGCGATGCCCTCGATGCCACTACCCTGTACACTCCAGGTGAAAAAGGATATACTGACTATCCGGTACGACAGGAACAACCAACCCTCGCTTGACTTTTAGATTAAACATAAAAACCACTTCATGATGTCGTCAAAAATCAAAACAATTTCTGTACTCGGTTCACGTATTTTGCTGGGACTTATCTTTTTCGTCTTCGGACTCAACTTCTTCTTTCACTTTTTGCCAACTCCACCCGCCGTGGACGGACCAGCCGGTGCTTTTACGGGTGGCTTGTTTCAGTCAGGATATTTTTTCCCGATGCTGAAAGTAACTGAGGTGGTATTGGGAGCCTTCCTGCTGGCTGGTATTCTGGTACCCATTTCCCTGGTGATTCTGATGCCCATCAGTATGAATATTTTACTGTTCCACCTCTTCCTGGCTCCCGACAATGCGGCCATTGGCATCGTCATCCTGGCATTGCATCTCTACCTGGCCTGGAATTATCGCAGCTACTATAAGCCTTTATTTCAGATCAAAGCCTCGCCCGCTTTGTAAACGAAACATTTTCTGAAATTCATTTAGCCAAAGTTTGTCAGGGCACTTATGTCCTGGCAAACTTTTTCATTGTGGGAGTCCTTCCCGATTCTCCTGCCTTCGGAGGCTTTCGGCAGGCATAGCATCTTCTCAATTCTCAACTTCTCTTCAAAAGAATCAAGCAAACTACGGCATGGTTTTAAGCGGCCGGGTCGCTACTTTGCTGACAGGAATGATTTAAATTAATTGCCTATATGAAAATGTTTCTATCCATTTTGGTGGCAAGCTTCGGGTTTCTCGAAGCCATTGCTCAAATTCCATCGCCAGCTTTTCCCCAGGTTCTTCTTCCATCCATCGTATCAACAGGCTATAACGAGAGGGACTTGGCTATTTCTCCCGATGGCACTGAAATGTTTTATACCATCCAGGCACCCCGCAACTCCGCGAGTGTCGTTGTTCGCAGGCTCTTGAGAGACAAAGCCTGGGGCGAGGCAGAGTCGGCTCCCTTTTCTGGCCAATATTCAGACCTGGAACCAGCATTCTCACAAGATGGAAGGAGACTGTTTTTTGTATCGAACCGCCCCCTTTCGGCTGATGGCAAAACAAAAGACTATGATATCTGGTACGTCAACAAAACAGAGACTGGTTGGAGCCAGCCTATGAATGCTGGTAATCAAATTAATTCTTCTGTTGATGAGTATTACCCTTCGGTGACATCCGATGGATCAGTCTACTTTACCGCACAGCGGGCCGACGCCCTGGGCAAGGAAGACATCTACAAAAGCCATTGGACGAAGGATCATTTCGAATTACCCATCAACATAGGTCCTGGCGTAAATTCTCCATTGGATGAGTTCAATGCTTTTGTCGATCCAGCCGAACGATATATTATTTACGGAGTTGAAGGCGGAGAAGGTGACCTCGGAAGGGGAGATTTGTATATCAGTTACAGAAATACTGATGGGAGTTGGACCAAGGCCCAGAACCTTGGTCCAAACATAAATTCCAAGCGACTTGACTATTGTCCTTATGTCTACAAAGGTATTTTTTATTTCACAAGTGAGCGGGTAGCTCCAATTGGAACAGATAACAAGAAGCTATCTCTAAAAGAAATCAAAACAGCGCTGGATAGTTGGGGCAATGGCTGGGGAGATGTATACTTTCTTCCCGTGGATCAGGTGGTGCATTAGGCGACAGTTGAACGTTATAGGATTGATTATTTAAATGGCCTTATTGAATAAACACATCAACTCCATCACTTTTTTGTGAGAAAATCAAAGAAAAACCTTCCTATTCTCGTTGGGAAAGCTCAATGATATCTTTGACCTCCAATACCGATTTTTCATAGCCCCTGTCCATTGTATTGATCATGGCCAAGGCGATTTCCTTTAGCGTAGATACATATTTTGGAAAGGCCGCTCGCAAGACTGGGTAGAGCCATGAGAGCGCTGAATACATTTTGAGCGTATTCTTTAGCCCTTTGGTAGGATGGATATACCCTGGACGAAACATGTAGGCTTTCTTAAATGGCATCTGTAACAGCTTGTTTTCAGTCTTACCCTTCACCCGCGCCCACATGCTCTTTCCCTTTTCTGAACTATCTGTTCCAACGCCTGACACATAACAAAATGTCATATCAGGGTTCACGCGCAACAATGTTTCAGCCACATGGATTGTGAGGTCATACGTGAGGTGGTAATAGTCATTCTCATTTAGGCCTACCGAGGATACGCCAAGGCAAAAGAAACATGCATCATAATCCTGTAACTGAGCCTCAATGGATGCCAGGTTGTGAAAATTATCGTGAAGTATTTCTTTGAGTTTTGGATTTATGATCCCGCAAGGCCTGCGACCAATGACGAGCACACGCTCTACCTTATTGCTGAGCAGGCATTCGTGCAAGACTCCTTCTCCCACCATCCCCGAGGCACCGGTAACAATTACATTAATTTTCATTTTGACATCGTTTGATACTCATGTCGCTCAATTAAGTCTAAAGTAAGCAGCATTCAATATCGTTGCAAAACTCACCCACAGGAGGTAAGGAATGTTGATATAAGCTGCCAGGGGCTTCACGCGGCGGAAGAGCATAAGCATCACCACAATCGATACCCACAGGATGGCTATCTCGACCAATGCCAGCCCCAATGTTTTGTAATAGAAAAACAGGAAGCTCCATCCAAAATTCAAAAGGAGCTGGACGCCAAATGCCATTAACGCCAAGTTCCGTTCCTTCCCCGGTGCCATTGACCAAATCCAGTACAATGAAATTCCCATAAGCAAATAGAGCAAGGTCCAAACGGGTCCGAATAACCAATTCGGTGGGTTGAAAGAGGGTTGATTCAATGTAGCATACCAAGTGGGTATGGCCCTGGCAGTGAATATTCCCGCTACCGCGCCTACAGTCAAAGGCAACGCGAGGGAAATGATGAGCTTGAGTACAGAATTCATAACGATGTTTAATATCCAGACTAACTCGCAACCTCAATTTTAACTTTCGTCTTCTTTAGTTTTTCATTCTTTATGTTCATGAGCACCTTGTCGACCAGGGATCGCTTTACCGAAACATAAGAGGCGTGATCCAGGGTTGTAATCAAACCGATGTCACCTGCCTGAAGACCGCCCTTTTTGGTGATCAGACCCACAATATCTCCTTTGCTGATCTTGTCCTTTTTACCGGCGCTGATGTACAGGCAGGCATAGGTGGGCGGGGGAGGGAGTTGCAGTTTGCCGGCCAGTTTTAATTCTGTAACTGACTTATCAATGTATTCAGGAAGGGTTTCATCATCGGCCAGAATCAAATAGACGTCTCCCTCGGCATGCATGCGCGCGGTGCGGCCATTCCGATGGGTAAAGGCTTCCAGTTGTGGAGGCAACTGGTAGTGCACGATGTGCCTGATTTCGGGTATGTCCAGCCCCCGGGACGCCAGGTCCGTGGCGATCAATACGTTGTGGGCACCACCCCTGAATTTTATTAAGTTTTTTTCGCGGTCAATTTGTTCCATGGCACCGTGCAAGATTCCATGCTCAAACCGATGTGCGGTGAACAATGCACTGATCCGCTCCACGGCATCGCGGTGGTTGCAAAATACCAGGCACACTTCCTGGTTGAATCCAGCCACCAATTTCATGAGTGTTTCAACTTTATCAACACTGTGCGTATGAACAACCTTGAGCGTTATCTTGAGCGCTGCCTCCTCCCGAAGGTAATCGAGCGTTTCAATTTTTTTGAAAGGCAGAAAGTCGGGTAAGGCACCCAATCGGGTTGCAGACGTAAGAATGTGGCGTTGTCTTCCGTGAAGGGCTTTAAAAACTACTTTGAGCTGCTCGTGAAATCCCATTTGCAATGACTTGTCAAACTCATCGAGCACAACCATCTTTACTTTAGATGGATCAAATGATTTCCGCATCACATGGTCGGCCAGTCTTCCGGGTGTGCCGATGATAACAGCCGGAGCTTCACTCAGGCTATTCTGTTCGATTTTCATTGAATGACCTCCGTAGCAAATACTCACTTTGAAAGAGGTCTTCATCGACCGGAACACCTCTTCAATTTGAAGGGCCAATTCGCGGGAGGGTGCAACAATAATGGCCTGGACGTCTCGTGCTTCGGAGCTCAATTGCCTTATCAGTGGCACCAGAAAAGCCAGCGTTTTACCAGACCCTGTAGGCGCAAGAAGCATGAGGTTTTCTGTCGTAGCAGCTTTTTCAATGACTGCCTCCTGCATCGAAGTAAATTCAGAAAGTGATAGATTCTTTAAAAAATCAGCGTATTGGGTGTTCAAATCAGTTTGCATAACACAAAGGTAGTGTTATGATTGCTTCTTTTGAGGCTGTACATCAAGGAGCTGAAAGAATAAGGCCTCTTGCCAAAATTTAAATTCACTTTGGGGATTTCATTCTCCCATTACCCAATAGCTTACCTGGTGGATAAATTTTCCGATGCAGGCTGGATAGATGAGGATGCAGAATACCAGTCCAAATAAAGCTCCGAATAGGTGAGCATCGTGATTGATATTGTCATTTGATTTCCTGCCCTGATAATAGGAGTAACCAATATACAATGTACCCAAAATGAAACCCGGCATGCAAATAGCAAAATAGAGGCAGATGTATTGCATGGGCTCCAAAATGATAAAGGCAAAAACAACGGCAGCAACTCCTCCGGATGCGCCCAAGGAATTATAACCCGGATTGTCCTTCTGCTTGAAATAGGTAGGCAAATCTGAAACCACGATGGCCATCACATACAAGAGGATATAATAGATGCTGCCTGTCGTTCCAAAGAGTACCACAAAGACGCGTTCGACCATGCTTCCCAGAAAGTAAAATGAGAGCATATTCAAGAGGAGGTGCATGTGATCCCGGTGAATGAACCCAGAAGTCAGTAAGCGGTAATATTGCTGTTTGTGGCGGATGGCATACGGATTCATCATCAACCGGGCTTGCCAGTCCTGATGGCCGTAGCCGTAAAAACTGATAGCAACGGTTATTCCGATAAGCGCCAGGGTAAGGGACATGTGGTTTTAGCTAAAGGGAGTAAAGATAGTGGGAAGTGGGAGGATCGCTAAAAGCTAAAAGCCAAGGGCTAAAAGCTAACTGCTATAACCCAAGCCCAATAATTATATCATTCGGAAAACTGTAACCACCTCGCTCTAGACAAGTATCCATGCAACGTTTCCCAGATCTTCATGTCTTTTAATTACATGTCTTTTAATTAGAATACGAGTTTTATGTTGAAGCACAACCTTCTCCTCATTTATCGAAATTTTCAGCGCTCAAGGGGATTTTTCGCCATCAATCTCTTTGGGCTGTCCATGGGCATTGCCTGCACTTTGCTTATCTATTTATGGGTCAGTGATGAACTCTACATGGACAAGTTTCATGAAAAAGATGCACGTCTCTTTGAAGTAATGGAACACCAGCAATATGCCAATGAGATCATGACCACCATGTCAACGCCTGGCTTGCTCGCGGAAACCCTTAAAACCGAAATTCCTGAGGTTGAGTTTGCGGCTACTACTACCTGGATCAATCCTTACACCCTCTCAATCAAAGACCACAACGTAAAAGCAAGAGGCTACCATGTTGGCAGCGATTTTTTCAATATTTTTTCCTTTCCCCTCTTAGAAGGTAATCCTGATAAAGTATTGGAAGACAAATATTCGATTGTTATTTCGCGAGAGCTGGCTAAAAAACTATTTGATACCGAAGAGAATGTAATCGGTAAGATCGTGGAACTGCAGCACAAAAAATCTTTCCATGTTACTGGAATCTTCGACAAGGTCACTAATTCATCCCTTCAATTTGACTTTGTTGTGTCTTTTGAAGAGTTCAAAACCGACAACGATTGGGTATTGGAATGGGGAAACAATGGGCCGCCGACCTATGTAACACTGAGGGAAGGAAGCGATGCCGACGCAGTCAGTAAGAAGATCAAGGACTTTGTCAAGGTACGTAACAAGCAATCCAATGTGTTACTCTTCCTGACACCTTTTTCAAGCCACTATTTGTTTGGACATTATGAAAATGGTCAACAGGCCGGAGGCAGGATCGAGTACGTTCGCCTTTTTTCAATCATTGCCATATTCATCCTTGTCATTGCCTGCATCAATTTCATGAACCTTTCCACAGCCCGAGCCTCCCGACGGGCCAAAGAAGTCGGCATCCGAAAATCGATCGGTGCGCAACGTCAATCCCTGATCTTTCAATACCTCAGTGAATCGATGACCACTGCATTCTTGTCCCTCGTCCTGGCGCTCTCGGTGGTCTGGCTGTTGCTACCCCAGTTCAACGTCATGACAGACAAAAACATCAGCATTGACTTTGGTGATGTACAACTCATGCTTTTGATTGTTGCACTTACTGTTTTTACCGGCCTGCTGGCGGGTAGTTATCCGGCCATTTTCCTTTCCGGTTTCAAGCCAGCCGCGGTGCTGAAAGGAATCGTCAAAGGATCGTGGGGAGAATTGTGGGCACGCAAGGGATTGGTTGTATTTCAATTTTTTCTTTCTGTGGTCCTGATCGCATCGGTTCTGGTCATCTACAAGCAGGTTGAATTCGTCCAATCAAAAAACCTGGGATACAATAAGGACCACCTTATTCAGATTCCAATTGAAGGAACTGTAGAGAAAACCCGCGAGACATTTCTGACTGAAATCAAGAAGATCCCCGGAGTCATTCATGTTTCCAGTATGGGGCATAGTTTGCTTGGGCGAAACAACAACACCAGTGGTTTGCGGTGGGAAGGTAAAAGTGAAGACGATGAAATTCTTTTCGAAAATATCGCCGTAAACTATGATGCACTGGAAACCATGGGTGTAACCATGCAGGATGGGCGCATGTTTTCAAGGGAGTATAGCAACGACACCACGAAAATTATTTTTAACGAAGCGGCCATTCGGGTCATGAATCTGAAAGACCCTGTTGGAAAAGTCATCAAACTGTGGGACAAGTATGACCTGGAAATTATCGGCGTTGTGAAAGACTTTCATTATCAATCCCTTCATGAGGTGGTCAATCCGCTGTTCTTCAGGTTAAAACCTGCAGATTCCTGGAACATCATGATTCGGCTGGAAGGAGGGAAGGAGAAGGAAACGATAAAGACCCTCACAGATTTCTATACCGCATACAACCCGGGCTTTACATTTGACTATAAATTTCAAGATGTGGAGTATGCCCACATGTATGCCGCGGAGCAGCGGGTGGCCTCCCTCTCCGGGTATTTTGCAGGCTTTGCCATTCTCATATCCTGCCTAGGACTATTCGGGCTGGCAGCCTTCACCGCCGAGCGTAGGCTTAAGGAAATAGGAATCCGAAAGGCCCTTGGCTCTTCTTCTACCAACATTGTTTTTCTCCTTTCGGGAGATTTTACCAGGATGGTACTGCTCTCCATCATCCTGGGGTTACCGACAAGTTATTGGCTTCTCTCTCAATGGCTTCAGCGATTTGCTTTTCATATTGAACTCACAGCCTGGTATTTTGTCATTGCCGGAGTGATCTCGCTTCTCATAGCCTGGATCACCGTGGCTTCGCAAGCAATCAAGGCAGCGCAGGTAAATCCGGTGGAGTGTCTGCATATGGAGTGAGGAAATAATGGCATTGGGTATTGGGCATTGATAACTCGAGTGGGGTCTTGGCTATTGGCCTTTAGCTGAGAGAACCATAATTTCATAGCCGCATTGTAACAAAATGCTTCAAATTGAGTCTATTGGGTAAAATCGCCCACCCATGCTCCAAAACATTAGAAACTCCTTCTTACTCGCATGGAGCAATATCTGGTCAAACCTTTTCCACACATTTCTTTCCGTGCTGGGTGTTGTGATTGGCGTCGCGGCTTTGGTGTCAATGCTTTCACTGATTGATGGCATGGAACGGTTTGCCCGCGACCAAATTGCCCAGACTACCCATCTCAACGCCATCATTATCCGATCCCAGCCTTTTAAGACGAGGGACAATGTTCGCATCCGTAAAGACTCCGTCAAGACACTTGATTACATGGAACTGATCAAGTTGCAACGAATCCTTAAAGAGCCAACAAAAGCCTTTATGCGGGTATCCAAGGCGGCCGAAGTAAGTGCAGGTGCCACCCGGCAAGTCATCGGGGTAAATGCCACTGCCACGGGGCAAGAGACCGAGCCTGGCGCCGTTGCTGAAGTGGGTACGCTATTTACGGAAACAGATATTACGGACCGTGCACCCAAAGCCATTGTCAATGAAGCATTTCTAAAGGCGGCAAAAATTGGTAAACCTGAAGAAGCGCTCAATCAATCGATCTTTCTGAATAACATTGAACTAAAAATCATTGGTGTCCTTGCTGATCAAAAGAATAAGGCGCAACAAGTATACTTTCCCATTACGCTCCTTTCTGCAGCTGAATTGTCTGCCAATACACCTGAAACGGTTCTTGAAGTGTTGCATACAGAGGAGATTCCTGCCTTGAAAGAGGAGATCTCCTCCTGGCTACAAAGCAAATACCCTCAAGCCAAACAGGATTTTGAAATTGTTACGAATGAATCCCGGGTCGAACAAGTGGCCAGGGGATTTCTTCTTTTCCGCGTGATCATGGGCCTGATTGTAGGCATCTCTGTGATCGTTGGAGGCATTGGTGTGATGAACGTACTGTTGATATCGGTCACGGAGCGCACTGTTGAGATTGGGATTCGCAAAGCTGTAGGGGCCAACCGCCGGGATATTGTATTGCTCTTCCTGGCAGAGTCAATCACGGTCTCCGGCTTTGGGAGCTTTGTGGGTGTGGTATTCGGAGTTCTGGGTACCATGGTGATCATACCGATTGTGAAGGCCATTACAAAAGTTCCCTTCCAGGCGGCTTACACGCTGAATACGT
>JAYVEZ010000343.1:0-5114 GCA_043773645.1 Cytophagales bacterium | reverse complement strand
TTGATGACCAGGTCCATTCTTCCGTGTCGGGCCAATTGATCCAGCATGTGGTCAAAAAAACCAAGACCGGTGTGAATATCCGATAGCCCGGAACCACTCAGGTTGAGGGCAATTGTAATATCAGTTTCTTTGGTAGTTCGGCGAAAGTCGGCTTTGCGTGCCAGACCCGCCACGTGTGCAAAGATTTCTTGCCATGATGTGGTGATGAGCTCACAATGGGATTTGAGATTCTTTTGCTCCAATTCAGTGACCTTCTCCGGATGGCCAATCAGTATGCCCTTGGCTCCAAGGTTTCTGGCCAATTCGATGTCAGTCGTGCGATCGCCGATTACAAATGAGTTGGCAAGATCATATTCATCTGTAAGGAATTGGGTGAGCATGCCGGTACCTGGCTTGCGGGTAGGCTGATTTTCGCGGGGCAACGACTTATCGATAAAGACCTGGTTGAAGACGATATTTTCATTTTCAAAAGCACGAACCATCTTGTTGTGGGCAGGCCAGAATGTCTCTTCTGGAAATCGGGCTGAACCAAGTCCGTCCTGGTTGGTGACCATAACCAATTCAAACTGCCTTGTTTGGGCAATGTCGCGCAGCGCTGAAAATACACCCGGATAAAACTCAAGTTTTTCCAGGCTGTCAATTTGCTCATCCGGTGGCTCAATGATCAATGTGCCATCCCGGTCAATAAAAAGTACTCTTTTCATATTAGACGCATGACTTGTAGAAGTTGATAGTTCTCTTCTTTGGTGCCCACCGTGATACGAAGACATTGTTCGCACAGTACCACGGTTGACCTGTCCCGTACGATAATGCCCTGCCTTACCAATTCACCGTAAATCAATTTAGCATCGGTAACCTCCACCAAAAGGAAATTGGCATCCGAAGGAAATATTTTCTTGACACATGGTGCGGCCATCAAAGATTTGCCTAGTTCATCGCGTTGCCTTATAATTTCTTCTACCCATGTTTCCTTCTCATGTTGCCGCTCCTGCAGACATCGCAAGGTCTCCGATTGGGTGAATGCATTGATGTTGTAAGGAGGTTTTATTTTGTTGAGCAACTGGATTATCGTTGGGTTTGCAAAGCACAACCCGAGCCGCAAGCCTGCCATTCCCCAGGCTTTGGAAAATGTTTGAAGTACTGCCAGGTTCCTGAACTCATTCAGTCGGGTTATCCAACTGGCTGACCCTGAAAAATCAATGTACGCTTCATCAATTACTACAATTCCTGAAAAGTTATGCAGAATGTGTTCAATTTCAGTCGCGCTTAACAGGTTGCCGGAGGGATTGTTTGGACTGCAAAGAAAGATCAGTTTCGTTTTGGGTGTTACCGCCTTGAGCAGGGTGGAAGCATCGAGATTAAATGATGGGCTGAGGGTGGTTGAAATAACCTCCACATCATTGATGGCCGCGCTGACAGAATACATACCGTAAGTGGGCTGAGGAATAAGCACCTGATCGACTCCCGGATTGCAAAAAATGCGAAACAAGAGGTCGATGGCTTCGTCGCTACCGTTGCCAAGGAAAATCTGATCGGGATCGATTTGGTTTAAACCGGCCATTACTTCTTTCAATCTCCTCTGATGTGGATCGGGGTAGCGATTGTATCCAGCGCTATCAAATGGATTTTCATTGGCATCAAGAAACACGGAAGCAACTCCCTGGAAGTCATCCCGGGCAGAGGAATAAGGTTTCATCTTCCTTACGTTTGCACGCGCAAGAGAAAAAATATCAATTTCTTTCATTGCAATGCCTTTAATCGGATTGTCACAGCATTCATATGTCCTTCCAATTGCTCCGCCCTGGCCATGATCTCCACAGTGGGACCGAGGATCTGCAGTCCCTTTGCGGTCAATTTTTGGAAAGTGATTGTCTTCATAAAACTTTCAAGTGAAACGCCACTGTATGCTTTCGCAAAGCCACTGGTGGGTAACGTATGGTTTGTGCCTGAAGCGTAATCCCCGATGGCCTCCGGAGAATAAGGTCCCAGAAAGACAGAGCCCGCATTGACAATTTGTTCAGCAAGAGAATCAGAATCCAGAGTTTGAATGATTAAATGCTCTGCTGCATATTCATTAATGAAGCGGAGTGCCACCTCTTTCTTTTCAAAGCAGATCGCCAGACTGTGCTGAAGGGCTTGTTCGGCGATGTCTCTTCTTGGTAGTTGCTGCAGTTGTTTTGTTATTTCCAACTTCACCTCTTCGATTTTCGATGAGCTAAATGCAATCAATACAACCTGACTGTCCGTTCCATGTTCTGCCTGTGACAGGAGATCGGCTGCCACAAAGGAAGAGTCTGATGAATCGTCTGCGATGACCAATACTTCAGATGGGCCTGCCGGCATATCGATGGCGATGCCTTCCTGACTCACCATTTGCTTGGCTTTCGTTACAAATTGGTTACCGGGTCCAAATATTTTATTGACAGGAGGGATGGTGGTTGTTCCGTATGTCATCGCCGCAATGGCTTGAGCACCCCCAACTTTGAAGATTCGGGTGATTCCCGAAAGGGACGCCGCAAAGAGAATGGCTGAGTTTACGGATCCATCTTTGTTGGGGGGTGTGCAAAGAATAATCTCGGGACAGCCTGCAAGTCGGGCGGGAATGCCCAACATCAAAACGGTCGAGAAAAGCGGTGCTGTTCCTCCGGGAATATAGATACCTACCTTTTGAATCGGTGTAGATCTTCTCCAGCAGGTCACCCCGGGCATGGTTTCAATTTTGACGTCGTCTCTTTTTTGAAGCTCATGAAATTTCCTGATGTTGGATGCTGCCACGTGGATGGCATCCTTGAGCGATGGCTCCAGGGTGGATATGGCTTGTTCAATTTCTGTAGGAGAAACGCGCAAACTTTGAAGGTCGGCACCATCGTACTTTAAAGTCAATTCCTTCAAGGCATCATCGCCGGAAAGCTTGACCCGATTGAGTGTATTGCGAACGTTGCTTTCAAGGAATTCCAGTTCCAGGTGAGGACGCCGGGTGAGTGCTGGCCAGCTTTCGGATGGAGGATTTGTATAAGATTTCATATCAGGCGATCATCTTTTCAATGGGAATCACGAGGATCCCCTCGGCACCAAAGGACTTCAACTGGCCAATCTTCTCCCAGAAGTCATTTTCATTCACAACAGAGTGTAGCGATGACCAGCCTTTGCGTGTCAATGGCATGATTGTAGGACTTTTCATTCCGGGAATAACGGAGGTAATTTTCTCAATGGCCGTGTCAGGACAATTTAATAAAATGTACTTGTTGTTTTTGGCTGAATTCACTGCCTCAATGCGAAATAGCAACTGGTCCAGGATGTTTTGCTTTCCGGCTCCAATTTCCGGGCTCGCGATCAATACAGCTTCTGATTGCATGACGATTTCGACTTCGCGCAGACCATTGCTGAGCAAGGTGCTTCCTGTGCTGACGATATCACATATTGCATCGGCGAGTCCAATGCCAGGGGCAATCTCCACGGAGCCGCTTATTTCATGGATGCCTGCCTTCACACCATGTTTGTCCAAAAACTGCTGGACGATGGTGGGGTAGGAGGTGGCAATGTTTTTCCCTGATAGCCAGGACACTCCTGTGAAGTTTTCTGTCCGGGGCACCGCGATGGACAATCTGCACTTTGCGAAGTCAAGGCGTTTGATCAGCGTATTTCTCTTTTGTTTTTCCACAAAAACATTTTCTCCGACAATGCCCACGTCGGCCACTTGATCTTCGATATACTGGGGAATATCATCGTCGCGCAAAAAGAGCACTTCTACCGGAAAATTACTCGCCTGAGTTTTGAGTTGGTCTCTTCCATTGCTGATGGAGAGCCCGCTTTCTTTCAGGAGTTCAAGGGAGCCTTCCTGTAGCCTGCCGGATTTCTGTATGGCGATGCGCAATAATTCTTTCATAAGGGTTCGATTCGTATTTCTCTCTATACCGTCTTCATTCGATGTCAATAAAAAAGGCTTGCCGCGTGGCAAGCCTTTTTTATGATTTTTATTTATTCAAAACATAAACCTGCCAATCAACATGCTGTTGCATGATGGTGGTGCAGATGGATGTTAGGTGTTTGTTTCATCGGGCGCAAATAAAGGACGTATTATAGAATAAACAAAATCATTTCGAGGGAAAAACTGCCCGGGGCGGCTCCTTTGACCACGCAATCGTTGGCAATTGCCTTCTGGAAAGGTTAAAGGGTGACCTTTCGTCATGATTTTTGCCTATCTAGGAATGATGAGACCCTTAGGCCGCTCTTATACAGTTCATTCTGTGCAGGAATATTCACGGCAAACACTCACCTGTAAAAGATTTGGTCTGGATTATATTAATCATTCTCGATTTTGGAAATTTGGAACATATGAAGCAAATCGGGGTTTACAGGGTGATGATGAAGAAGGTGGTATGGTTGGTGATCCTGGTGTTGATTGCTTGCTCGGACAATAAAGATCTCAGGCTTCAGAAATTTCTGCTCAAAGGGAATCTCTCCTTGAAGGAGCGCAATACCGACCAGGCCGTCATTTACCTTAATGAAGCGCTCAAACTTGATCCATGCTACCCGGATGCGCTCAATAACCTCGGTACCATCAGCTTTCAGCGCAAGCTTTGGGATGAAGCCCTGACGTACTATACCCGGGCAATAGGATGCCATCCTGCTTTTCTTCCTGCCTATTTCAACAGGGCCAATACTTATTATGAGTTAAAGGAATATTACAGTGCCCAAAAGGATGTTCAAAAGATAATTCTTGAAAAGCCGGATACGGCGGTAGTCTATTTCATTCAGGGACTCATCGCTACCCGCATGCGGGACTATGCTTCAGCCGTTCAGGCCTTTGACCGCGCAATCCTCCTGGATTCTGGAAATGTGGAATATTGGGTGAACCGAGGTACAATTCAGTATTACCGTAGGCAATTTGTGGCCGCAGAAAAAGACCTGGCCATGGCCATCAGGATAAACCCTGAAGAACCGAATATCTACAATACACTGGCCATGATTGATATTGCACGCGGGAATCATGACAAGGCCCTGATGCAAATTCAGGAAGCGATGCGACTTTCACCCAATCAGCCCTATTTTCTCAATAACCGTGGATTTGTTTACCTCATGCAAGGTCGGTTACCAGAAGGCCTGCGCGATAT
>JAYVEZ010000342.1:0-2264 GCA_043773645.1 Cytophagales bacterium | reverse complement strand
AAAATTTGCTTCTGAGAAAGAGGCGGTTGAATTCCTGGAGTCCTGCAAGGGTGCGGTGTTCACCATCGGTGATTTGGTCAAGAAGCCTGCGAAAAAGTCGCCATCTCCTCCGTTTACAACTTCTACCCTTCAGCAAGAAGCGGGGCGCAAACTTGGTTTTTCGGTGTTGCAAACCATGGTCGTCGCGCAGAAGCTGTATGAGGGTGGTAAGATATCGTACATGCGGACCGATTCGGTGAATCTTTCCGACGAAGCGGTTCAAGGTGCTACGCGTCAAATTGAAAGCGCCTTCGGAAAAGAATTTATTCAAACGCGGCGTTATAAGACAAAATCCTCCGGTGCGCAAGAGGCTCACGAGGCCATTCGCCCAACAGATTTTTCGTTGCTCACTGCAGGTATCGATCGCAATGGCCAACGCCTCTATGAATTGATCTGGAAGCGCGCGATTGCTTCCCAAATGGCAGATGCTGAATTGGAAAGAACGACCGCAACCATTAATATATCTACAAATCCCCGTACGCTTACGGCTTCGGGTGAAGTAATAAAGTTTGAAGGTTTCCTCAAGGTGTACCTCGAGTCTAAGGATGATGAAGATGCAGAGGAGACCGAAGACGATGGCAAAGTATTGCCGCCCCTCCACGTTGGTCAGGACTTACCCCTGCATGAGCTAACTGCCACTGAGACATTTTCGCGTCATGCAGCAAGGTATACCGAGCCCACCCTGGTGAAGAAACTTGAAGAATTGGGAATTGGAAGACCCTCCACGTATGCACCAACCATCTCGACAATTCAGAAGCGCGGCTATGTTGTAAAAGAAAGCCGGGAGGGTTCCGTCAGGAAGTACAGGGTGCTCTCACTGGCAAACGATACCATAACCCCCAACACAGAAACAGAGATCACGGGTGCGGAGAAGAATAAACTTTTCCCGACAAACATTGCCATGGTTGTGAATGATTTTCTGGTGGAGCACTTTCCGACCATTACCGACTATTCGTTTACGGCCAACATCGAACAGGAATTTGATGAAATCGCCAGCGGAAAGGTTCAATGGCAAAAAATGATTGAGCAGTTCTATCGCCCGTTCCACAAGATTGTTACAAAGACGGAATTGGTGGAGCGATCATCGGTTCAGAACAAAAACCGTGAATTGGGGATTGATCCCAAGACGGGTAAGAAAGTGTATGTTAAGCTCGGTCGTTTTGGAGCGTATGCACAAATCGGCGAGAATCCTGAAGACGGCAATCCTGAAAAACCAAGGTTTGCCGGCTTGCGCCCCGGGCAGTTTATTGAGAACATCACATTGGAGGAAGCACTTGAAGTGATGAAGATGCCGCGTGACATGGGTGTATTCGAAGACAAACCCGTAGTCGCCAACATTGGTCGCTTTGGACCGTACGTGTTGCACGACAAGAAGTTTGTTTCGATTCCCAAAGAGGAAGATCCATACACCATCACACCGGAGCGTGCGGTAGAATTGATCGAGGCAAAGCGGATTGCAGACGCGAACAAATTGATTAAGGCATTTCCAGAGAATGCGGATATCCAAGTATTGAATGGACGTTTTGGTCCTTACATCAAGGCAGGGAGTAAAAATGTTAAGATCCCAAAAGGAAAAGAACCTGCTGAACTCACCCTCGAAGAGTGTGTGACACTTGCTGCCAATGCTCCAGAGAAGAGGGGACGCTTCGGAAGATTCGGCGCCGCTAAGAAGAAGGAGGTCGTTGTGGCACCAGTCAAGAAAGCACGGGTGGCCCGGAAGAAGAAGGAATAATTCGTTGATTGTTAATCGTTGCGATCAATGAGGTGAATCTTATTCCGATTCCGTAACAATTCTGCTGCGATTGGCCATCAACCATCAAGAAACAACCAACAACAAATTGAAACGGCTTGTTGCACTCACCGGGGCAGGCATCAGCGCCGAAAGTGGTATCCCCACGTTTCGCGACTCAGGCGGCTTGTGGGAAGGTTTTAAAGTTGAGGATGTTGCCACACCGGAAGGATGGAGGAAGGATCGTGCCATGGTGTTGGAATTCTACAACCAACGCAGGAAGAAAGCACTCGAAGTGAAACCGAACCGCGGTCATGAAATCCTGGCGGAACTGGAGAAATATTTTGATGTGACGGTGGCTACACAAAACGTTGATAACCTGCACGAAAGGGCTGGGTCCAGCAAAGTGATTCATTTACATGGAAGTCTTTTTGAATCCCGGAGTACCCTGGATGAAAAACTCATCTATCCGATCAAAGGATGGGAATTAAAACTT
>JAYVEZ010000341.1:0-2726 GCA_043773645.1 Cytophagales bacterium | reverse complement strand
CAGTTTTACAGCGGATACCTCGGACCCGTCAATGTGCATCAGGAAAGCAATATTTATGTAAACTTAAGGTGCATGCAACTCTTTGAAAATGAGGCCATTCTATATGCCGGCGCCGGGGTTTTGGCTGACTCCGATCCGGAAAAAGAATGGCGGGAAACAGAGATGAAAATGAATACCCTGCTCAGAATCATCAATAAGTAAGTACTGTCCCGCTACCTTGCACACGTGAACACCTCCCTGCTGAACAACCTGGTTAAACTCTGTGCTCAAAAAGGCATTCGCGATGCCATCTTGTGTCCCGGTTCCCGAAGTGCCCCGTTGACACTTGCATTTTCGAGAAATAAAAACATTACCTGCCGGACGTTTAGCGATGAACGAAGTGCCGCCTTCATCGCGCTGGGGATCGCCCAGCAAACGCGTACCCCGGTTGTGCTGGTATGCACTTCAGGGTCGGCTGCCTATAATTTTGCACCGGCTGTTGCAGAAGCATTCTTCCAACAGGTACCGTTGATTGTGATCACCGCCGATCGGCCCCGGGAATGGATCGATCAATTCGATGGTCAAACCATCCGACAGAATGAATTATATGGCAATCACGTCAAACGATATTTTGAATTACCCCATGACCATGATCATGCAGACTCTGACTGGTATGTGAACAGGATGGTAAATGAAGCCATCAACCTCTCGCAAGCTGGACTGAATGGGCCTGTTCATATCAACGCTCCGTTTCGTGAACCACTTTATTTTTCTAACAGCGAGACAACAAATAGTGAAAGTGTCCGTGTGATTGAACCCATTCTGGGACATCAAGACCTTGACAGTACACAATGGTCCGAAATAATAAAAAGTCTCGGTGGTTTCAATAAGATTCTTGTCGTCTCAGGACAGCACGAGCAAGACCCCGTGTTAAAACAGGCACTTGCCGCTTTTCATGCGGCGGCCCACTGGCCCGTAGCCGGCGATATCCTCAGCAACCTGCATCCTCTTCCATTTTTCTGCGGACATGCGGACACCTTCTTAGGACAGGCGCCTGAAAAATTGAAAGAATCCCTAAGGCCCGATTTGCTGATCACGTTTGGGAAATCACTGGTCGCCAAAAATCTCAAACTCTTTCTCCGTACCCACAAACCAAGAGAGCATTGGCACTTGCAGACCGCAGGAGAAACAGCCGACACCTTTCAAGGTCTGACCAAGTTACTCCCCCTACCACCAGATAAATTTTTTAGCAAGTTGAAAGAATCTTCTTTCGACATCCGTTCATCTTGGACCGAGTTCAACACGCAGTGGAACTCACAAGAACACGCTTCCCGAATCAGCATTGACAATTTTTTTAACCAACAGGAAGAAGGAGAATTCAGCCTGGTCAAACAACTTATGGAGTCCCTTCCATCCGGGGCCAATCTGCATCTTGCCAACAGCATGGCTGTGCGGTATGCAAATCACATTGGGCTCAAAGAATCTCAGAAACACATTTCTGTATTTGCCAACCGCGGCACCAGTGGCATTGATGGATGTACCAGTACAGCCGTGGGGAATTCACTTGCCTCCAAGGTTCCTAATGTTCTCATTACCGGAGACCTTGCTTTTTTCTACGACCGGAATGCATTCTGGCACAACTACCCGTTGCCCAATCTATTCGTTGTTGTGCTGAACAACCACGGGGGAATCATTTTCAATTTGATTGATGGACCCTCGCGACAACCCGAAGCGGAGGAGTTTTTCATCACCCGGCAGAAACTCAATGCAAAATCCCTGGCGGCAGAATTCGGATTCACCCATCATGACGCTTCGAATGTCATCTGGAAAGAATTTTTCACGCCAAACGGAAACGTAAAGATTTTGGAAATCGACTCTTCACAAGCGATGAATAAAAAAGTTTTTGAGGAATTTAAAAAATACTTAACAAAAGGTTATGGAGCTTAAATACAATTGGAAACCTGTAAAGAATTATCAGGAGATCCTTTTCCACAAGTTTGAAGGGATTGCACGCATCAGCATCAACCGTCCAAAAGTTCATAATGCTTTTACCCCCCTTACGGTACAAGAGATGATTGATGCCATGCACCTTTGCAGGGAAGATGCAGAAATTGGCGTCATCATCATTACCGGGGAAGGAGGCAAGGCTTTCTGCAGTGGAGGCGATCAAAGTGTCCGCGGCCATGGCGGCTATGTGGGTGGCGATACGGTCCCCCGATTGAATGTACTGGACTTGCAGAAAATGATCCGATCTATTTCCAAGCCTGTTATTGCTGCGGTGGCAGGTTGGGCCATTGGTGGTGGCCATGTGTTGCATGTCGTTTGTGATCTCACCATCGCGGCGGAAAATGCGCGCTTTGGTCAAACCGGACCCATGGTGGGTAGCTTTGATGGCGGCTTCGGTGCTTCCTACCTCGCAAGGATCGTCGGGCAGAAAAAGGCAAGGGAAATCTGGTACCTGTGCGACCAGTACAATGCCCAGGAAGCCATCGAGATGGGACTTGTAAACAAGGTTGTGCCCCTGGACAAGCTTGAAGAAACTTATGTTGAATGGGCAAAAAAGATATTAAAGAAAAGTCCGCTGGCCATTCGCATGCTGAAGAGTTCCCTCAACGCCGAACTGGATGGACAAGCGGGCATCCAGGAATTGGCAGGAAACGCCACGCTGCTGTACTATTTGAGTGATGAGGCCAAGGAGGGCAAGAACGCATTCCTTGAAAAACGTGAACCAGACTTCTCAAAATTTC
>JAYVEZ010000340.1:0-4551 GCA_043773645.1 Cytophagales bacterium | reverse complement strand
GTAAATTTTTTGATCGCCTGTATGTGTTTGTTCAGGTGGCTGTTGCTCAGCCCACCGCCCCTCTTTTTGTTCGCGCGTTCTTTCAGCTTGTTGTAATGTGCCTTGATGTGTTTGCTGTCGAGCTGCTTGATGTCCTTTATGTTTTCGCTTTCCAAGTGGTGCAGCAGTTCGCGCACGTGCAGCGGTGCATAATAAACTGTCGTGGGTGCATAGCCCAAGATGTCGAGCCACTCTTTAAAGCTTTCTTCGAGGTAACGGAAGGATGGATTGGTGATCGCGAGTGATTTCATTTTATCTGCCGAAGCTTTGGCGTAGGTTGATAGGGCAAAATAATTTTGGCCGTCATACCCTTTCCGCAACTCACTGGCTCACGGCCTTTAACTTGCTGATATTCTTTTTGATGGGTGAGCCATTCTGTAAGTGGCTCACGCGTGGCTCACTGGCTCGCAGCCTTTGTAAAATCTCATCGAGCAAATTGTCGATGCGCTCGTGCAGTTTTTGGTATTCTTCATAGCTCGCCACTTCATATTGATAGCCAACATTCTTTTTCCCCGCCTTCACTTTGATCATGCCGCAGCCCAGCAGTTCATTGTGGTAGCGTCTCAATGTTGTGCCTTTGATACGCAAGTATTGCCTGATCTCGCGGTTGGTATAATCGTTTTGCTTTTTCCCTTGCAGGTATTCTTTCAGGCTTTCAAAATAACTTCTCGTTGCCCCGTTCAGCTCATCTGACTTCCTCAACAGGATTTCTTTCATCAGTTTGTTGGCTTCCGCTACATCTTCCAATGTGGTCTCGATAAATTCTTCCCCTGTTTCCGTGTCGTATTTCTTTTCGCGTTGGTACTGGTGATAGAATGTGATCAGCTCTACGAAAGCCAGGTAGTGCGCATTCGTCCTTCTCGGCTTAAAAACTTCTTCAGGGATTTTCAAAAACTCCGCGAAGGGGTTTCTCACTTGCACGGGCTGCAGCATCCGCTGCATGTTTTGGAACGCATTTATTATTTTCTGTTGCTCCGTTGTATCAACCTTCCCCGCGCTGTGCCTCCTTTGGTAGCCCATCACTTTTTCATCTTGATCTTTGCTCTCGTCTATGTAGATCAAAAAAGATCTGTTCGCGTTGTCCTCGTACAAACTTTCCTTCGTGGTGCAGCCCGCGATGCTCACAGGGCCTTCAACTATCAACTGGATGGACTTCGTCTCGCCCTTCGTGTTCTTCACGGGAACGGTGCGGATTATTTTCTTTTTTGATTGCAGTTCGCGGATCGGGAACATCGCTTCTTCCGCCCCATCTAAGTCTTCTATCAAAACAAGTTTGTGCCGCAGGTCGTACCTGCCAAAGTAGTAGATCGCTGCGGCTGTTAGACTGGTGCTCTCCATCTTGTCTTCTTCGGGGATGAGCGCGCTTACTTTTTCTTGCAGGTGTGTTTTACCTATGCCACTGCTTCCAAGACTGATGATATGTAAAGGGTTTTCTCGCTTCCTGCTGGTGAAGATCAGGTACATAAGTAATCTGTTGTTCTCTTCCCCGATCACTCCGGCCTTGCCAATGTCTTCCCTTGTGCGTTCAATTAAATTCGGTGCGGATAAATAAAGTTTGGCTTGTTGCTGCTCTTCTTCGCTCAGTATTTTACGCTTGTCGTTCTGTGTTGCGCCCTGTCTTTCTATTTCATCCAATCTGTACTGCTCAAGTAAATCGGTAAGGTCTGTCAGTGCCGCGGTGATCACGCTCGTGCCGATTTCCAATTTCTCCGCTACTTTCCTTACCAGTTTCTCCACTTGCGTGTCGTTGTACAGATCGAGGTTATGCCTTATGCTCAGATGTTCCACTTGGATTTTCAATGTGGTGCGCATCCTATCAAGGCCTTCCAATCTGATCCCACCCAGAACTGTGATCTCTATCCCGCCATACTTGTAGCAGATGTGCTCTGCATTGGTGATATCAAGGCTGCGTTTGGGGGTGTCCATAATATTTTGTGTTTAAGTAAATATTTGATTTGATCTCAAATATATATTTAAAGACATATAAATTCCAAAGAAGTTGTTACAAAGAACATCATAACCGTTCAATTATTAACTTTGTGACATTATTATCCAAACGATGGGAAAGACAGTGGTTTTGATCTCCGACAATATCAAGCGGCTCCGCGAACTGAAGGGGCTGTCCCAAAAGGAAGTGGCGGCCGCCTCCAAAATGCTGCAGGGGCAATATTCGCGCATCGAGAACGGCAAGGTCGAGCCTTCGGTATCAACGCTCGAGAAACTGGCAAAGGTCTTTGAGGTCTCGCTCACGGAGTTCTTCAAGAGCAACGACCTGGACGGTGAGGTGAACATGCCCTTGATGGAGAAGATCAAAATGATCGACACCTTGGCCAAGGATGAACAACAGGCCTTGTTCAAGATGATCGACATGGCAATCGCCAACAAAAAAATGAAGGACAACCTGCACCAATTGCTCGCACACTAAAACAAGCGCAGCGATCCCCATGGACAAAAGCATTTCCGATCTTGGGCCTCACGTACAAAACTTTATCATCAAGGAAATCCTGATCACTAAATCGGGATACCTCAGGCCTTATCACTCTTTCAAAGACAGCAACTCTGCCCTGTACAGCTTTTTTTATTCCGAACCAAAAAACCATGACGGGTGGGCCCTGAAAGACCTCGCGCAACTCCTGCTCTTGCTGGTGCAGCGCAAGGCTCTCATCCCCGTAACTTTTAAGGGTGCCCTTTCTGGAAAGCCGCTCTTCATCTTTGACAATGAGTACGACAATCTCTCCGATGATGAGTCCCACCAACTGCTCAGGTTTGATTTCAGCGAAGCGGCCAAAGCCCTTGAAAACTAAAACCTTTCCAAGGACTTCTTCCAAAAAAATGTAGCTGCCCTATAAAACAAAAACCCGGCTCTCCATCGGGTTTTTTTTCTGTATGCGTGCGGCAGCGCGTTGCAAACGCGCGCCAACGGAGTCATTATAAATTCCAGCAAACGCGCGCCAACGGAATGCCCCACTTGCTATCTATCCATTCGTCTATTCCAGCGGCTTGTCCAATTGCATAACCAACACTACCCACTACCACCTACCTGAACTTGTAAAGTGACAAAGCAAAAAATGTTATCGAACCTATCATCATAACAAGTATTAATAGTATACATAGTAATGGAAATCTAACCTTGCCTGTCTCTCTCTCACCCTTAACATATATCTTGTTCAGAAACAAAAAGATAATCGCAAATATTCCGAAACATCCTATAGCCCCGATGATTGGAGCAATTCTAATGCTTATGATTGGATTGAGGTAGTATAAAAAAATATGGATCAGTCCAACGCTAATAAAAGTGAGTGGAGGTGCCAACCATATCAAAGCAGCAAATCTTCCATTCCCTACTTTTTGAAAAGGCGAATAACAGATGTTGAATAAAAAATCCAGTACAAGCATTTTATTTTTTTATTTAAATCCCCACTTACTGTCAATCCATTCGTCTATCCCAGACGCTTGCGCAATTGCATAACCAACGCCAACAACTGCGCCCGAAACTGCGAGAGCTGTTCCCCATACAGGAGCGGTAATTACAAGACCTGTAACAGTTAGGCCTACACCTATTCCAGTAACAATGCCATTGACAATAGAGTGAGTATTGAATTTTCCGTTATCAATTTCTGTACTAATTGTATGGTAGGTAACAGCAATATTTATACCTACTAAAACGCCTCCACCACCCCTTGCAAAGATTGTGGCACCTCGCGTAAAAGCACCGCCCCTAACAGCATCTATGGCAGCACCAAACCCTGGTTCAAGGATCCCGATACCAAGGCCTATCACGTTGTTGTTCCTGTAAATGAAATCGGTCTGTGCGCCCGTGGTTGACACGGAAGATCCCAAGCTTATCTGGATGGGGTTGACACTCACCGTGCCACTGTAGTTGCCGTAGTTGCTGTATTCAGTCTGGCCAGAATAAACGTACGCGGTGTATGTACCGTTCCCGTTCGCGGATACGTTCTGGTTACCGAACGCTTTCTCCACCGCTGCCCTGTCCATGCCGGCCGCTATGGCCGCGTCCTGCCTTGCAAAAGCCCCCGATGAAAGGCTCCCCCTTCCGGGGTACCAGCCGGGCGAGAAGAAGTTGCCACGGTCGAACGCCCCACCGTAGCCATACCCATCGCCACTGCCGCCACCGCCACCAAACGACCCGCCACCACCACTGAAGCCGCCCGCGGGCCCTCCGGCATTGCCACTGTCCTGTATCCTGCCAGGGCCTGAACTGAGCATGGCCATCCCCAGGTTGTAGAGCCATGTAGGTATGTAATAGGGGTCGTCACCCATCGGGTCGCTGTACACCGTTGGCGAGTTGAACGCATAATTGTAAGGAGTGATGCCAGCGTATTTACTTGCAAGAGGATCAACTTGGTTCATCCTTCCAAGAGCAGGATCATAGTTCCTGTAGAACAGGTCGTAGTTGCTTGTTGTCGTGTTGAGCTCGGTCGCACCGTTCGCCAAGAAGTTGTTCCCTGTCGTGTTTTCCCTCGTCCAGCTCGTTGCTGTCTGGAGACCGAA
>JAYVEZ010000339.1:0-3051 GCA_043773645.1 Cytophagales bacterium | reverse complement strand
GTAACAAAAGAACTGTCATCCGTGGCAAGGAACATGAATCCCTTTGCGATCTCTTCCGATTTGCCAAAACGTTTCATCGGATGAAGTGCGATGATTTGGTTTTTAACCTCGTCATTGTCGGTGATGCCTCCTTTGGCAAGCAGTGGCGTTGCAATGAAGCCGGGGCAGATCGCATTCACCCGGATTCCTTCTGTCGCGTATTCCAAAGCTGCGGTCTGAGTAAGGCCAATAAGGCCGTGCTTTGCTGCCACGTATGCTGCTGAACTCGGAAATCCGACCTTGCCCAAAATGGATGACATATTGACGATGACCCCTTTCTTTTGAAGGGCCATTTGTAGGAGTTCATATTTCATGCACGAAAAGACCCCGGTGAGATTGACCTGAATCACGCTGTTCCAATCTGCCTCCTCCATTTCTCCCACCCGTCCGCCAGCGCCACCGATTCCCGCATTATTTAATGCCACATCCAGCGAACCAAAAGTTTCAACAGCTTTGGCAATGGCACCTTTCACCTGGTCGGTGAAAGTAACATCACACTCGACAAAAATGGCGCTTGCATTTTCCGCCTGAATCTCTTTCATCGCAGCATCAAACGTCACCGACTTTATATCTGCCACCACAACATTGGCGCCTTCCACAGCAGCGGCCATCGCACAGGCTTTGCCTATTCCCGACAGGCCACCGGTTATGAAAACAGTTTTCTTCTCAAGTTTTTTCATTTGGATTCTATTTATTTAAGTAAGCCTTTGCGGCATCACGGTTCACAACTTCTGCGCCGGCGCCCTCCTTAATTTTCTTCGACACCACACCATACAAAAAATCAGCAACGAGGCAGCGCCAATAAACAAACCCAACATCCTTCCTTTCATTCGGTACGTATCTTTATTGATTGAAATTTTGATATCCAATTTGTAGGACTTGCTGAACACACGTTGAATAAAGAACGGTGCCACGCGGAACATCTCAGGAGAAACATCATTGAGCGGCAGACCAACGCCTGGGTGTGGAGTTTATTCCCCATTTACGGTTCTTCAAACCACCGGGATGGCATAAAATTTTAAGGTGATTGGGTAGAAAAAACTAAAAATACAATTATGAAAAACTCAGGAAACATCTTCATTGGAATCATTGCCGCTGCTACAGCGGGTGTGGTGATCGGAATGCTCATTGCCCCGGAAAAGGGTGAAGACCTTCGCAAGAATATCAGAAATTCTGCCGGCGACTGGACAAAGAAAATGAGTGACATGATGGCCGAAGGAAAAGAACAGCTCGATGGATTAAAGTCCATGTTTGGCCACGACATGCACGAATTGCGAAATGAAGGCAACAACCTCAAAAATCAGGCAACAGAAGCCTACAAGAACGCAAAGGCTTAATCTTTAGGACCTTTCAAAGAGCAGGGCCGACCCTGCTTTTTTTCTATTTACAAGAATCAATATGGAAAACCTGAATACAAAAGTGGATGAGATCAAGACTTCCGCTGAAAATCTGACGGAGCACGCAACAGCGTATTTCGAAACCTATATCAAACTCGCTGTTGTGAATGCAACGCAGAAAGCAACGGGCATTGCCACGGTGAGCCTAACCGCAATCCTCCTTTCGTTCTTTTGCGTGTTTGTATTGCTCTTCTCCGGGGCAGGAGCGGCTGTTTGGATTGGCGAGAGGCTTGGGAACATGGAGGCCGGCTTCTTTTGTGTGGCAGGATTCTACTTGATTTGCGCCGCGTTTTTCCTGCTCTTGCGCAAGAACTTCATTTCTCCATTTGTCAGGAATCACATCATAAAGAAAGTGTATGAGTGAAATCAAAAACTACCAGGATTTGCTGAAGTTGAAGGAACAGCTTGAAAGCGACCTGCTCATTCAGCGCGAAGTGATCCGCGTGGATGTGCTGGAACTTAAGAGAGAATTGAAACCTGTGGCCGCCTTGCTTTCGGGGCTGGGAAGAATCCCTACCAAAATCATAACCCATCCTCTGTTGTCAATGGGCATCGGCATCCTCGGAGAAGTGTTGGTAAAAAACACCCTCCTCGGTCGCACCGGTTGGGTGGCCAAGCTGGCGTTGCCATTTCTTGCCAAACGTTACACACCTCAATTTCTCAACAACCCCTTTGTTCGAAAATTAATTGACAAGGTTATCCCTCACCAATCCAATGGAAGAGGGGTCATGTAGAAGTACACTTCGTGATGGGCTAACGCATGGTAGCCATCCGTCTAAAAATCCAAATTGAAATATCGATGAAAAAGAGCAAGCCGGAGGAGAATGGCATTGGGGAGCCAGGACAATTCAGAACCACTCCCCTGGTTGGTTTTACTCCTTCTGACCACACGCCAACGGAGTCACCTTCAATCCAGCAAGTCATGAGTTCAAAGGAAAACTCAGACAATAATTCTTCAAAAAAAGAGTCCATAAAAATGACCAGGAAACGGAAGAGGAAGGGTTGAAATCACAAACTGGTCAATCCGTCTAGCTTCAATCCCGAAGGGATGAAATGATTATAGAAAGCATCCCATGCATTTGAATTTAAATCCCGGAGGGGTGAAATCATTTCCGGTAATGCGAGGTTCTGAATTCAGAATGACGAAGCAGGATTAAAATTCCTACACCGTTGTAAGTGATCATGTCTTTCACCTTCACAGAATTCAGTTCCCCATCGTCTGATGCGGGAGGGATGCCAATTGGGTAATCTTGTGGTACTCATCAGGGTTGAGATCCTTAAAGAAATACTGAACCGGATTAATTTGAGTTCCCTCCAGCATCACTTCATAATGCAGGTGGGATGCGGTGGAAAGGCCGGTATTTCCTACAAAGGCAATGCATGCTCCCCGCTTCACCTTCATTCCCGGTGTTACATTGAAGTCCCGCAAATGCGCATACCGTGTCTTGTAGCCATGACCATGATCGATGGTGATCATATTGCCATACCCATAAACAACCGTGTCGGCGCTCAGCACTTCTCCGTCAGCCGTTGCATAAACAGGGGAACCTTCCGGCGCCGCAAAATCAATTCCTGTATGCATGACGATGACCCGGTAAAAAGGATCAAACCTCAT
>JAYVEZ010000338.1:0-2378 GCA_043773645.1 Cytophagales bacterium | reverse complement strand
GTAACACGAAAGTTTTCCGATTAAAAGCTGGCCAAATAATGGGGCCGAACACCAAATTGATCGCTCAGTTTCTTTTCGCCAGGCAAAAAAGACAAGTTGATGAGAAAAGAGTAGCCCACCACAGTCCCGCCCAAATGCTGTACCATCTGTCCTGCTGCAGCCGCTGTACCACCAGTGGCCAGCAAATCGTCGTGAATGATGACACGGGCATTCCTGGGCAGGGCATCTTCATGCATCTCAATCTCCGCTGTGCCATATTCCAGCGAATATACCTGACTCACTTTCTTGTAAGGCAGTTTTCCTGCTTTGCGCACCGGGACAAAGGGTAAATTCAATCCCTCAGCCAGGAGCATGCCAAAGATAAAACCACGTGCCTCGATGGCCGCGATTGCATCCGCCCTTACGGGGCGGAAATGCTGAATGATGGCATCGACTACTTCCAATCGGGCAGCAGGATTTGCCAACAGCGGACTGATGTCCTTGAACACAATACCAGGCTTTGGAAAGTCGTGAACATCACGTACCAGGGATTTTAGCTTCTCTTCTATGGTCATGGGCACCAAAATAGTAAATTTACATTCCATTTAACGCTATAGTCCTTCATGAAAATAGTAACCAAACAATTAATCGAGGAAGTCTTCGAAGCCACCAACGATAACGGCAATAAAGTCACGGTCGACATGCGAAAACGGGAAGACAAAAAACACTTATCTCCCACCGAACTTGTTTTATCGGCTTTGGCAAGCTGCGCCGGCGTCGATATCGCGGTCATGTTGAAAAAGAGAAAAAAGACTGTTCAGGCTTTTGTCATAGAAACGGATGGCACCCGAAGGGAAGAAGCACCTAAGTATTTCACCAAAATTCATTGCAAGTTCATTATTACCTCACCAGACGTATCAGAGGATGAGGTTCAAAAGTCCGCTAACCTTACCCTTGAGAAATACTGTTCGGTTGCTTCCTCGCTGAAAGCAGATATTACCTTTTCAGTGGAGGTCATCCGACCCTAGGCATGCTGACAATTGAAAATTTCTCCAAGCGGTATAATAACATTCTGATCCTGGAAATAAAACACCTGATCTTTGGGAATGGTGTTTATTGGATAAAAGGGGAAAATGGGTCCGGCAAGACCACTCTTTTTAAGTCCATCGCAGGCATTCTTCCCTTTGATGGGGAGATACTTTTTGAAGATGGCACTAGCCTAAGAAAAAATCCAATTGACTATAGGAAGAGAATCAGCTACAGCGAAGCAGAACCGTTGTATCCTGGTTTTCTCACCGCAAAAGATATCATCCGCTTTACCGCCAAGGTAAAGGAAATCTCTTCAGCGCAGCAAGAGCAGCATACCCGCACATTCGGTGTGGAGGAATTCTATGAAAAACCGTGCGAGGCATACTCCAGCGGCATGATGAAGAAGTTGGCACTAACCTTGGCGTTCCTGGGGGAGCCAAAATTGATTATTCTGGACGAACCCCTGATCACATTGGATGAAAATGCCCGACGCGTACTTTTTGCTCTTGTGAAGGAGTCGGTAGGCAAGGGCACAACATTTCTGTTGTCATCACACCAGTCTATGGACTCAACCGATTTGGAAGTTACAGGCACGTTTACGATCAAAAACAGAACCATTCAAAGCGAGTGAAATCGGTTGTATCCATCTTTCAGAAAGTACTTGCCAAAGAATTCTACCGCACCAATGCCGGATTTTTTCTGTTGGTCGTGGGGATTTGCTTTGGGTTCCTCCGGGGTGCGGAACACATTGCATTGGCTCAATATTTCATCAGCTCCCCCATTTTATTGATAGTACCTGTATTTACTTGGCTTCTTTACGCCCTCAAAATCATACTCTTTAATGATGCGGCCATGAAAAAAGATGCGAATCAATTTCTTTACATATCCGCAACACTACCAACCCTGACGTTGTCGACATCGCTGGCAATGGTAAGTCTGCAGCAACTCATGCCAGCCATACTTTATGGGGGATTCCTTGCGGCGATGGCTTACGCCAATAACCAGCTCCAGGTTATTCCTGAAGTGATCATTGCATTGACATTCTTCGCTCTCCTCATTATAGCCAGACTGAGATGGACTATCCTGCACATCAACCAGGAAAAAAAGACAGGGCTTATCATCCACAAGCTTACAACATGGTTTGCGAGACCCTATGTCCTGTTCTATCCGGAATGGATTGTCCGCGCACAACCCCTGATGGTCTTTGGCACCAAGGTATTCGCAAGCCTCATCATCATCGGCGTCTCCCGATTGTACGACTTTGACACGTACGATGAGCGGTTGTTTGATATGGGATGCATGCTCGCCTTTTCATTCAATCTTTTATTGGTATTTTACTACCAACGATTTGAAAATTTTCATTTCAGCAT
>JAYVEZ010000337.1:0-5071 GCA_043773645.1 Cytophagales bacterium | reverse complement strand
CCGCAACGTTGGTTCGCGGAAATAACTACTGCATTAAGCGGCGCGGCGTTGCGGCGTTGCGTGATTTGCATTACTCCGGCAGTACTTTTATCATTTTTGCATGTGTCGGTGTTGTCACCGGCACCTCACAGCGCGGCAACTTACTTCGCGCGTTGGAAAGAATGCAGGAGGCCAAAACAAATTCAGGCGGCGGAAAAGAAGTGTTAGAAAAACAGGTGGGGTCACGCAACGCCCCAATGACCGCAACGTTGGTTCGCGAAAAAAACTACTGCATTAAGCGTCGCGATCGTTGCGGCGTTGTGTGACTTGCATTACTCCCGCAGTACTTTTATCATTTTTGCATGTGTCGGTGTTGTCACCGGCACCTCACAGCGCGGCAACTTACTTCGCGTATTGGAAAGAATGCAGGAGGCCAAAAAAAATTCAGGCGGAGGAAAAGAAGCGTTAGAAAAACAGGTGGGGTCACGCAACGCCGCTATGACCGCAACGTTGGTTCGCGGAAAAAAACTACTGCATTAAGCGTCGCGATCGTTGCGGCGTTGCGTGATTTGCATTACTCCGGCAGTACTTTTATCACTTTTGCCTGTGTTCGGTGTTGTCCTCGACCACATCACAGCGAGGTAATGTACTTCGTGTGCTGGATTAAGTGCAGGAGGGTCGCCAAACAAATCCAGAAGGAGGGAAAGAAGGACTAGAGAATCAGGAGTCACGCGACGCCGCAACGATCGCAACGTTGGTTCGCAGAATACAAACTACTGCTTTAGCCGTTGCGGCGCGGCGCCGTTGAGTGAAACTTTCATTCTAAAGATTATTCACTACCCGCTTAATACCATCCTTCAACAATGCTACATTGAAATTGATCAGTAGTCCAAGCTTCAGGTCAGTCAGTCGAAGATAGGTCAACAATTGTTTAGGATGAACTGGGGCAAGGAATTCAACAGACTTGATTTCAATAATTACTTTCTCGCAAACAATAATGTCTGCGCGAAAACCAATGTCCATTCTTACGCCCCTGTGAGTAAATCCAATTGGTCGTTGTACTTTGATTTGAAGCCCTCTATCCTGCAACTCGTAGGCTAACACAGTCTCGTAAACGGATTCCAATAACCCCGGACCGTAAGTTCTGTGTACGAAAAACGCACAATCGAGGATTACCCTGGAGATTTCATTCTCATCCATTGAGTTATTTCACTCAATGATAAACTTTGATTTGAATCATCCTTCGATTTCATTCAGACGGTTTTCCTGATTAATTAGGTTGGTCACGCAAAGCCGCAACGACCGCAAGGTTGGCTGTCGGAAAAAACTACTGCATTAAGCGTCGCGATCGTTGCGGCGTTGCGTGAGCTGTTTACTCTCGCAGTACTTTTATCACTACGTCCTTATTTTTGCCTGCGGTCGGTGTTGTCACCCGCCACCTCACAGCACGGCAATTTACTTCGCGCGTTGGAAAGAGTGCAGGAGGTCCGATTAATTTCTGTTGGATTCAAGAATTGACTAAGGTTGATCACGCAACAGCACTATGACCGCAACGTTGGTTCGTGGAAACAAAACTATTGAAGTAAGCGTTGCGAGCATTGCGCCGTTGCGCGACCTCCTTCAATCCGGGAGTACTTTGATCATTACGTCCTTATAATAGACAAGACTCTTCGGATCGTGACCTTGGAGTGCAATGGTGCCGCGACGGAACTTTGTTTTTTCTGCAGTGGCACTTTCGATGTATTCATTAACAACCTTGCCATTCAATGAAACAGTGATTGTCTTGTTGACCACTTTGATTCCCATTGTAAACCACTCATCATCCTTCATCCTTACTTCCTTTACATTCTGGATGGCATACACGCTGCCGGTCCGTATCCAATCGGTGTGGGAATTATTCACCTGAATTTCAAATCCTTGTTTTGGCCATGATTCTGACTGATATTCGGTAAGTATAAAAATACCCGAATTCGATCCCGGGGTAGTCATTATCGTTGCCTTGAGTTCGAAATTCCGAAAATCATGGTTCATATAGGAGCCGTCGTAAAACATGTGACCACGTTCACCATGAACGACGATCGTGCCGTTTTCTATTCTAAATGTCTCCGAATGCTCCGCAAGCTTCCAGCCATCAAATGACTTCCCATCGAACAGTGACACCCATTCATCTTTGGGAGCTGCTGATAAAAGAAAGGTGAGTGACAGGAATCCCGCGGCAACTAAAACAAGGTTTTTCATCACGACATGTTTAACAATTACAAATTTAGATTCAGAGGTACAATTTTTCCCGCAATGGTGCAAAGACGCTCCGCAAAGAGCTGTATTTAACGTTGCGATCGCAGCGCCGTTGTGTGACACTGCATCTCCCGTTGGTCCGGATATATCATTCCCTGCTCTTTCCGTTTGTTGGTGTTCCAATGCAACCTAACTTAGAACAAGGAACCATTTCCATCCATTTTAATCGCTTCACACCTAAGATTCGCATGGGGTACCAACAACAAATCTCCAATTCTACATTACCAATAGTTGTTGGTCGCCCCGAGACGGGAAGACCAACAACGGATCGGTCGTGCACAGGATCAACTTCATGTTTATCGGTCCTGATTCCATAACGAACCAGGCCCAATTATTTGCTTCCCCAGTGCCAGCTCAACCGCTGGCATGTTTTTTTTACAAAAAAGAATGGCACTGTTTTCAGTCCATTATATATGGCCACCCTATCAAAAGAACCCCGCAGCATCAACTGGCAGGTCAATCAGGGTCTTCTGTTTATCATCCTGCTGGTTGCCGTCCTGTATGTTGGGCGCGGCCTGTTGGTCCCGCTCATATCCGCTGGCTTCTTTGCCATGCTGATGGCCCCCGTGTCCGGGTACATAGAGAAGTTTATCAAAAGACCATTCGCGGTGATCCTCTGCATCCTCCTGCTGCTGGTCGCCATCCTGGGCATCATCGCCATTATCATCGCAGAGATCAGCAGTTTCACGGGTGACCTCCCAGCCATTGTGGCTACTGCCAATGACCTGCTGCAGTCCGGGGAGTCTTTCATACACGATCACTTCGGACTGGAACCCCAGCAGCAGGTGGCCATCGCGAACGAGCAGATCACTGCCTTTGGAAAATCGGCGGGCTCTTACCTTGGAAGCCTTCTGGCCGGTACCACCCAGGTGGTCGGCGCTCTTGTCATTACCCTACTTTATACATTTCTGATGCTCTTGTACCGCGAACGCTATGAAATATTTTTCACCCGGCTCTTCGGGACAGGTCACCCGGAAAAGACAAAAGAGATTATCAACAACATTACACTCATAGGCCAGCAATACATCAAAGGACGAACCGCCGCCGCTCTGTTGCTGTGGCTGTTCTACGCCACCTCTTTTACCCTCATCGGCCTCAAGAACGGAATCCTGCTGGGCGCCATCGCATCACTTGTTTCCATCATCCCACTTGTGGGCGGTGTCATCGGTGGCCTGTTTCCATTCTTCATGTCACTTACCCTCAGACCCTCCGATGGATTGCCCCTGAAAGTAGTGGTGGTCGTCGTGCTCGCCAATGCCTTAAACACATATGTGATCGAACCCATGGTGGTCGGCGGCAGGCTCCGGCTGGGTGCGCTGCCAATGATCGCCTTCATCATCATCGGCGGTGCGTTGTGGGGTATCGCCGGAATGATTCTTTTCATCCCGTTGCTGGCGATGGCCAAAATTCTTTGTGACAACATCGACAACCTGAAACACTTCGGCTACCTGGTCAGCGATCCTGGTGAAGGCAAGACTTCGGCGATAGGAAATTGGGTGTCCAATTTATGGGGCAGGGTATTTACGCCCAAAAAGAAAAGTGTCACCAAACGAACAATTTAAATTGCAGCTGACCAATACGTTTATAACTCTTTCCGTTGTTGGTGTTCCGATGCAACCTAACTTAGAATAAGGAAGAATTTCCGTCCAGTTTAGTCGCCTCTCACCTAAGATTAGCATCGGTCAACAACAACAAATCCCAAATTCAACATTACACAATTGTTATTAGTCGCCCCGAGACGGGAAGACCAACAACGGATAAAGGACCGAGAACTTCCCGTTTCACCTGTGGTTGGTGTTGTCACCAACCACCCCGTGTTCTGCACAGATCAACGCAGCAGCGATTGACTACCGATTCTAAGAACGGATTTTAGTTACTGAATATTGGTATCGTTGACTGCTAAAAAATGGGTGTGAGGTTTGGTTGCAGGGAACGGTTGTGGCCGGTGACAACACCGACCACAGGCTCTGTATCCGCCGGGTCGTGCCGTTCCGAAGGGGGCAATCTTTAGCAATAAGCTGTTGCGTTTAGTACAATAAGTGTCCGCCATTTTCTATTAACTTTGGCGAAAATATAGAGGAAACACTATGGCCTTTATTGATAATATACTTCAAGCTCCCTCCTACAAGTGGGCCGACAAAGACGGAAACCTGGTAAAACCATCGCTCCGGCAATTGTGGAGCGAAGCGTTTGCCCGAACCAATATATTCAAGACAAAAAAGAACTGGATCCCTTTCATCAACTGGGCGCTCGCGGTTGCCATGTTGCCATTTCTTCACCTTTTTCTATTTTATTACTTCTCATGGCCCCTTGTTGCGGTGGCTGTCGTATATGCCATGATCATCATGAGCACACATGGCACGATCTGGTTTCACCGATACAGCACCCATCGCGCCTACACGTTCACTAACCCCGTATGGCGATTTATAACCCAGAACCTTGTCATAAGAACATTCCCCGAAGAGGTCTATGTGGTCTCCCATCATGTCCATCATTTGAAATCTGACAAACCCGGTGATCCATACAATTCACACGCAGGGATCATGTATTGTATGCTTTCAGATGTCAACCACCAGCCGATCGCCAAGGACCTGAGTGAAAGTGACTATAAAAAAGTCTCTCACTTTATCAGCCATACCGGAGTTGTGATGAACAGCTATGAGCAGTATTTAAAATGGGGATCCATCGCACATCCTTTTTACACGGTCGCTCTTTTATTAATCAACTGGACATTCTGGTTTACAATGCTTGCGCTGATCGCAGGACCTGGTTTACCATGCGCGCTATTCAGCGGAGC
>JAYVEZ010000336.1:0-2693 GCA_043773645.1 Cytophagales bacterium | reverse complement strand
CTAACGAAAGAAGATTTTGTGCGCATTTTGAAAGAACCCAAGAACGCACTGACAAAGCAATACATCGCCATGTTCGAGTCGGAGGGAGTTAAGATATCCTTTAGCGAAGCAGCCATTGATGCAATTGCCCAGGCGGCCTTTTCCATCAATGCCGAAATGGAAAACATTGGTGCAAGGCGACTGCAAACGGTGATCAGCCGTTTACTGAACGAATACTTGTTTGATGTTCCCGACAAGATTCCAGCCGGAAGCGAGTTGGAAGTTTCGGGTGAGATGGTGGCACAAAAACTCAGCGGCCTCATGAAGAACAAAGACCTGAGCGAATATATATTGTAATGAGCCGTTTTGTTGGCCTCCTGATTCTTGTTGTTGCATTTCCATCGTTGGCGCAGACGCCCGATTCAACCCGAATCAAATACGTTGAATCATTTCAGGAATATTTTTTTCTCTGGCCCCTCCTCAAGCAGCGGACGACGACATTTGAAGTAAGGCGCATCGACAACAGGGGCCAGGCCCTGACTTTTCGTCCGAATAATGCCTTCACAGGTGGACTGGGACTATACCTCTTTGAATTGGGTGTTGAAGTGACCTTTGCGCTTCCGGTAGATCAGAAAAAGACAGCGCTGTATGGAACATCGCAAGCGTTCGATCTGCAGGTAAACATGCTGACCAAACATTGGGGTGCGGATATTTTCTATCAAAAGTATGGTGGGTTTTACCTTACCGATCCAAACAATCCGGTACCGGCCAATGTCCCACTTCCCCAACGGCCGGACATGGTCACCGAGAATTTTGGGTTGAATGGAATTTATTTTTTTAATAAGAAGAAATTCTCTTTTCGGTCTGCCTACAACTTCGCGGAACGACAGAGAAAAAGTGCCGGGTCATTCTTGCTGGCAGGAACTTTAAACTCATTTCACCTTCAAAATGACTCTACCCTCTATGGAAAGGGTTATCAACCGATTTTTGGTGTCGATTCAGACATAAAGGAATACCGATCAACTTCGTTCAGCGTTGCACCGGGATATTCGTATACCCTGGTCTTTGGAAATTTGTTTCTCAACAGTTCCTTCTCGGTGGGACCTGCCTTGCATTTTGTTGAATACCTGGCGCAGGGGGTACCCAACCAGGTTCAAAAAGTAAATACATTTTCGGATATCCGGGTGGCATTGGGATACAATGGCGCCAGGTTTTTTAGCGGAGTGACTTTCGTCAGTCAATCGAGGAACGTAAAATTCAATGAAGTGCAATTTACTTCCAGCAGCAGTACGTTCCGGATGTTGGTGGGCTATCGCTTCCGCGAATGGGGGATATTGAAGAAACGCGCGGTGGACCTACTGCCCCACGGAGGTAACAAGAAATAGGCAGCGCTAATCTTTCTTAGGGAAGTCAAAGAATACCAACTCACCAGATCCCTCCTTCATCTCTTTCCAGGTGTGTGCCGGGAATTCCACAGCAACAACACCCGCGGTGGGGATATTGTCAATGGATTCATCAACCAGTTCATTCGCGAAATCTGTAAGTCCAGGGTTGTGGCCGACGATCATGATACTGTCATATTCATTTGCAACGTGGTGCACATAGCTCCACAGTTTCTCTTCGTCGGCGTGATACAGCGTGCGGTCAGCGTGGATTTTGTCTTCCGGGTAATTCAGACAGTTGGCAATAATCTTTGCTGTAGACAATGCCCGCACCGCCGTGCTCGAATAGATTATTTCCGGAAGGACATTCTTCTCCCTGAGCCGTTTTCCCATTTTCGGAGCATCCGTTTCTCCCCGTTCGTTGAGGGGGCGTTGAAAGTCATCTACATCCGGACTTTCCCAGCTGGACTTTGCGTGGCGGAGGAGGTATAAGGTTTTCATGTCGATTTAAATTTAACCAATCCCCGGCTATCTTTGGCCTTTTAATTTTATGGGCGATCGACCACTGCGAAAGGAAATCAAGTACACAGCCCTTTATTGGTTTGTCCGGTTCTTGATGGTTACGTCCAATATGATCCCACGCACACTCTGGTTGAGTTTCTGTGGGTTGCTGGGGCGAATAGCGTACCCGTTTTCTCCCAAATCAAGGAAACAGGCCATCACGCACCTGGGGATGGCTTTCGGGAAGGAAAGGACACCCGCAGAAATTCGAAAACTTGCCAGGGGCATGTTCATCATGTTGGGTAAGAATGCCGGTGAAATTTTGCGCGCAACCCATGTGAAGACCCTGGAGGACATGTTGAAGTTTGTGGTGGTTACGGGGGATCACTATCCCAAGGATGTTCAGAATAGCGGGAGGGGTGTTATTTTCCTACCAATCCATTTGGGGGCGTTTGAGTTGATGGTAACCTATGTTGCCTTGCGGGGTTTTCAACCCATGGTGATTGGCACGCCGTTGAAAGATGAACGTTTGAATGAACTCATGGTGAACTACAGAAATGCCCATGGAGCAATTCCAGTGGAACGAGGAAGAGAAACGCTGCGTCTTATTAAGGGACTCAAGCGCGGCGGGTCCACGGCCGTGCTGATCGACCAGGACACCCGCGTAAAGAGCAGGTTTGTAGATTTTTTTGGCATGCCCGCAGCAACGCCCATTGGTGCGACGATCCTTGCTATGAAAACAGGAGCAGCGGTTATGCCCGCCTACATTTATTTGGGTGAGGATAACCTTCAGCACATCGTTTTCTTGCCAGAAATTCCTTTGGAGATTAC